>JADGRD010000087.1 GCA_017881285.1 Pseudomonadota bacterium
GCCGGCGACCTGGATGTAGCCGTAGCCCGGAGCGAGGCCGTAGCCGGGATAGGCCGCCGTAGTACCGTTCGACGTACCACCAGTCGTGGCAACATTCCAGCGCTTGTCCTTGACGAACGACCCGATGTAGTGGGCCTGGGCGGTCAGAATCCCCTTGATCACGGCGCCGGCGTGGAAGTGGCCGAGCATGTTGGTGCCCTGCTGGACCTTGTTCCCCGGGAAGGGTTGCCACGACGGGTAGTTGTAGCAAGGCTGTCCCGCAGCGTCGGCGGTACAGGGGTTCTGGGCATAAATCGCGCCCCCGTTTTCGTAGGTCTGGTACTGCTGGTCGACCTTGGCGCCGGCGCCACCTTCGAAGATGAGCTTCACGTCGTCCGAGACGTCCATGTCCGCGGTCGCGGTGGCGCCAGCCAGGCGGGTGCGGCCGATGATGTAGGTTTCGTATTCACCCGCGTCGTACTTGCCCATGGCGCCGTAGCGGTTCGAGAAGATGCCGACGTCCCACGCCATGCCGCCGAGATCGCCGAGCGCCTCGGGGAATTTCAAGGTCAGGAAGGCGCGGTCGATACCGAGCTGATCCTGAAGCTCGCGCCAGCCGCCCGAGGTGATGTTGTAGCTGGCGATCGAGGTGGTCATCATGACCCGCTGGTTACCGTACTGGAAGAGCAGCTCGGCCCACGGACCGGGGTTGATGTTGGTGTACGTCCAGCGCGTGTAGTTGCCGTCGGGCACGACGGGGGGCGCGTGGAACTGGAGCGAGTTGGCGGTCAGGCTGGTGCTGCCACTGGGACCCATCCTACCGCTGGCGTCGATACCGACGCGCATCGGGGCGCGGAAAAAGCCCTTGAACTTGAAGCCCCAGTCCTTCTCGGACGAGGCATCACCCACGTCCGTCACGCCGCCGATGGTGGCGGCCTGCGTGTCGAGGCCGGCGCCCCCGATGGTCTTCTTCTTGGCGGCCTTGGGCGCCACCGCCTCGGGCTCGGCCGTGGCTTCCGGGGCAGGCGGCGGGGCAGGCACGGCGACGGGAGCTTCGGGCGCCGCCGTGGCGGCAGGCACGGGAATGTTCGCGGGCGGATCGGCTGGCTTGCCACTCTCGATGAGCTTCTCATCGGAGGCCGGCTTGCTCGGCTCGGCTGCCGCCGCCGCGCTGGCCAACAGGATGGTTCCGAGAAAGGCCGCTTGACTGACTGACTTGCTGATTGAACGCAACATGGTCACTCCCAAGGTTGGAAAGCGAGGGCACTGTGCCCCCAACGAACTGCGGAAACCGAAGCCAACGGTTCGGCCCCGGCTCGGGTGTCTGCTCTTCCTGTCACTGGCGTCCGCCGCATGAGCGGTCCTTCGCCATTACAAACAAACCAATGGTAAGGGATGGGAACCCACGCGGCGTGGCTGCTGGCAAATAGGAGAGACACCGTCACCGAATTCGCGAGCACCTTACACGAGGTCCGCGGCCTTGTATATGCCCCGCGAAACGCTGTCCGTCCGCGGACATGTCCAGGCCCGCCGGACATGCCCGGCGGTATCTCAAAATGCGACGATGCCGCCGAGCAACGCACTGCCGGTGGCACGGTGGACGGCCTGCCCGTCCAGGCGGAAGATCTCACCGCCCCCATCGAGGTTGAGCGAGAGGGAGGTCCGGTCATACAGCCGCGCACTCACGGCCAGCGCGCCGCCATACGCGAAACCGAAGGAGCTGGAAACCACCCCCACCATGTTCCGCTGGCGCACCATCGGCAGGCCGAGGGTGGGGCCGAGCTGGACCGAGAAGCGATGCCCGCGGAGCAACGGGAAAAGCAGGTCCGCGTTCACGGTCGCGCGCAGCAGGGACGAGCGGTAGACGTCCTGCTGGGAATCGAAGGAGGCGCCGCTGGCCCGACCGCGCAGGGCGAGTCGTCCGAGATCGCGCGCGTAGGAGAGCGCGAAGGTGCCGACGTAGGAGGGACCGCCCGGCACGGCCGAGGTGCTGATCCCGGCGTAGGCCCCGAGTTGGTTGCGCAGTTCGAGCCCGCCGTTCTTGCTGCGCGAGCTTTCCTGCGCCACCCGCGCCATGCTGGCCGGGTCGATGGACGTCACGCTGCCCGGGGCCAGTGCCAGCGTGCGTTCACGAACCTCGCCCATGGTCCGGCGGACAAAGCGGTATTCACCGGCGGGCACGGCCAGGTAGAGATCCTCGCTGGGGTTGGAGACAAACTCGGCGAGCACGTCACCGCTGCTGCGGTTGACCACCGCGTACGTCGCGCCGGCCTCGCGCACGAAGGCCAAGCGCGCATCCCGCGGCAGCGTCCGCGTGAGCACGACCTCGCCGGCGCCCGCCATGCGGTAGTCGTAGGTCGGGTGTTGGCCGCCCGTCAGGCTGGCGGCGGTGCTGGACAAGGTGCGCTTGAAGGCGAACTGGTACACCTCGCCCAACGTCACCTGCCCGTCGCGCGAGGTGTCCGCGGCCCCGCGCAGACCGGCCATGATGCTCTGACTGAAAAAGGAGCCCTTGAGATCATCGGACTCCTGCGACAGCTCGTTGGCCGTGGAGGACGTCACGATGGCCATGCCCTTGACCTGGCCGGGATCGGCCAGCCGGACCTCGTACCCAGGCACGCGCTTGCCGCCCTTCACGCCGGTCAGGGCGCCGGACTGACAGGCGTCGACGAAGGCGACCCGGATATCGGCCGCTACGAGTTGTTCGAGATAAGCGCGCAGATCGCGCAGGAGCAGCCGCTCCGAGCCGATCTCCAGCGCTTCGTTGTCGCCGTGCCCCGAGTAATAGAAAAGGAAGAGCGTCTGACGGCCATTATGCTTGGCCGCCTCGAGGCGTTGCCGGACCTGCACAAAGGCCTTTTCGATCTCGGTCTTGCTGGCCCCCCGCAAGGTCACGACGTCGTCGAAATCACCGGCGGCCTTGAGCAGGTCGGCGAGCCGTCCCACTTCTTCCTCGGCATAGCGCAGGTTGCGCGTGGGATCGCGGCCAAGGTTGTTGCCGGCCACCAGACCGAGGCGGACTTGCCCGGACTGCGCCCAAGCGGGCGTGGTGCACACGCCAACCCCCATCGCCAAGGCAAGCAAACCAAAACCCAAGGAGCGCATTTCAGGGTCTCCCCAGTAGCATTGACACTTGTTCCACGGGTAGGTCAAGGGCTGTTACGCGGCGAATGTCATTCCCTGCCGCGGAGAGCCTGACCGCGACCGCGGCACGCACGGCATCATCGGAGAGCTGGGTCTCGGACCAGACGGCGTAGATGCGCTCCCAGCCCTTGTGGTCGTCCAGCTCGACCGAGCCGGGCAGCAGAATCCTGGCGCCGGCTTCGGCATAGGCGCCCACCAGCGCCCCTTCCGGATAGTAGGGGAAGATCCGCCCCTGGTCGTCGACCCCGAAAACCAAAAGGTATCCCGGCCGGTCGCTGGTATAGGCGAAGCGCAGGCGATCACCGGTCAGGAAGTCCTGGCCGTCGACCGCGGGGAACACCTTGTTCCCCCGCTTGCAGTAGGTTTCGACGACGAGCCCGCCCTTGGCCGCGGTGGCGGCAGGCAGGCCGCGGCCGGGTGTGGGCAGGATGGGCTTGACGGCGAAGAGCAGCGCGGCCGCCGCCGGAACCAGGAAGGCGGGCGCGAGGAGTTGCAGCCAGCGCCGCCGGCGCTTGCGCTGCCGGTCAGTTTCGACAATGGCCCGGGCCGCGCGGAGGCTGGCCGCGGCTGGATCGTCTCCCAGCAAGAACGACCTGGCGCTGGCGAGATCCTCGAATACCGCCGCACAGCGCGCACAGCTCCCCACGTGCGCCGTCAGGTCGACGGGGCGATCGCGTTCGGGTTCGACTTCCCAGCGCGAGAGCTCGAGGCGTGAAGGACAGGCGGACATGCGAGGGGGCTACTCTCCTTCCTTCGGGGTTGGCGCGCGGGAGCGGCCGCGCAGAAGCTCGTCGGCGACCCGCGCCAGTTTGCGCAAGCGATTGAAGACCGTGCGGCGGGTGATGCCGAGCACCTGCGCGATCTCGACCTGCGACATGCCATCGAGGTAGTGCATGATGGCCACCCGCGCGCCGCCCTCTCCGCAACGCTCGAGCACGATCTCGACGAACTCGCGGTCGGCAAGCCCGGATTCCGCCGAGCCGACCTGCGGCGCGCGCGCGACGAGCGTGGGCGCGGCCCGCGTGTGCACGCTGTGCTCGCGCAAGAGGTTCAGGCAGACGTTGGTGGCGACACGGTACAGGTAGCGCAGCGCTTCCTCTTCGCGGGGCAGCGCCACGCCATGCGCAAGCACGCGCACGAAGGCCTCCTGCGTGGCGTCCCGCGCCGCCGCGGGCGACGGCAGAAAACGCCGGCAATGGGCGTAGATGGCCGGGGCGTATTTCGCGTAGAGAGCCGCGAGCGCCGTTTCGCTGGCTCCCTCTGCCTTGCTGGTTGCCTGTTCCTTTTCCACGGCGCTGGCGTGCGCAGCATAGCCGACGGCCGCGGGCGAAGGAAACGCCGTCGCCTTGCCCAGACACGGCATGGCCAGGCCGACGGCGAAGGCCGGACGGGCGGTCAAGTCGATGGCGGAGGCTAAGGATTGCATGGGGAATTCGGGGGGCACTTCTGGCAAGCCCTCGAAGTGCAAGCTTGCCGAGAGAGACAATCTGCGTTACCCGCGCATTGGGTGACGATGGCCAGGCGAAGCACGGTGGTGGTGAACCCGGCGTCGATGCTGCCGCCAGGGTTGAAGAAGGTGTCCTTCTGCACCGGACCACACACGTCCGAGCCTGGGCAAGGGGCGGTCGAGGTGGTCGAATCTGGAATCCACTGCTCGTTGGGGACGCCCGGAATCAGGAAGCCGATGACGGATTTCGCCGAAGCAACCACCGCAGGAGCGGTCGCGATGCCGATGTGGGGATCGTGCGTGAAGGTGTCAGGAGTCGGGACCTGGATCTCGAAGACAGGGCCCACGGCGCCGCTGTGCGCAATGCTGTCGTAGCGGCGCAGGGTGATGGGCGCCTCGCCCTGCACGGAATCCTCCCCGATGTCCAAGGTGGCCTCCCGCAGGAGGATCTGTCCACCGCTTGGGCCGATGATGCTGGTCGCGAAGACCTCGCCCCTGCCGTCGTGAATCCCGGTTCCGCAAGAAATAGCAGCGCCGCCGGCCAGGCAGGCCGCGATCGCGCAGAACCGAATTGTCGAGACCCTGCGTTCCATCTCCCCAGTCTAGAACAACCCGAGCCGCCATATTGGGAATGGCAAGGGCGCGGGAGCCGGCGCGATTTTTCCCTGCCGAAACGCGGGGTTTCAGAATTGGTAGCGCACTCCGCTGGTGAGATCGAGGACTGCCGAGATGTGCCCGAAGCCCAGCAGCGATTGCGTCTCGACCGACCAGCGGAAGTGCCGGCTCAATTTGTAGAGCATGCCGGCCCCGATCCCGGCCACGAAGGGGCCACCGCGCACGGTATCCTTCACCGTGCGGGGAGGGCTGTAGGGATTACCGTTTGCATCGCGCTCGTCCGCCGTGACCTGGAGGCGGAAGCCCTCGCCCCAGCCCCCAGCCAGCGCGAAGTACCAGCGGATCTTCTCGTCGCCTTCGGTAAAGAAGAGCATGCGTAGCAACAGGGAATGCGCCCCGGTCGCCGTTCCCGCAACGCCACCGAAGATGCCCTGGTCCCGCCCGCCGAGCGACAGCGCCGTCTTCCGGCCGATGAAGTAGCCGATCTCTGGCGCGAGGTGGCCGGTGGCTGCCCAGGCCAGGCCGGAATTGACCGCGCAATAATACGGAGGCTTGCCGAACGCCTCGGTGGAATGTGCCGCGGCGTAGCCAAGCCCGCTGCCGACGCTCAGAGAAAACCACCACGTCCCCTTCGACCCCTGGTGTTCCCGCCAGCGCTCCCTTTCGAGGCCAGCGAGTGGGTTGTTGTCGTCGATCTCCTCGCCTTCCTCTTCTTCTTCGTCGCCCTCCGCGCCTTCGCCTTCTGCAACCGGGGGTGGCCCTGCGCCCGCCACGGCTTCGCCGCCCTTGACGGCGATCACGCTGGGGTTCTCTTCGCTGCCGGAAAGCGCCAGACTGTTGCCGGACGGGTCGTTGGCCTCGAAATAGAAGAGAACCGAAGTTCCTTGCGTGCGGGGCGCGGGGATCTTCGTCACCCAGGTCGTGGTGCCGCCGGACGCGCCCTCCTTCGTCAGTCGCTGCACCTCGAACTCCTGGGCGGCGTTGACCTTGTAGTAGAGCATGATGGTCGCGGGCTGCAGATTGCTGGCGGTCAGGCACTTGAGCGTGATCTCGTCGCCGGCGGCGACCTCGCCCCCAGTCGGGCAACGAAAGTCGCCACCGGCCGCGGCCTCGACCGGCAGCTCGGCGCCCTTGGGTGCCACCGGACCCGGGGCCGGAGCGGCGCCGCCTCCGGAAATTTCCGCCTTGGCGCGGGCGAAATTGGCCTCGGTCTCGGGGCTCGCCCGCTGCTTGCTCAGCTTGAGGTCGGGCTTGATGGCGAGCGCCTTCTTGAAGTGAAGGACCGCCTTATCCGGCTGGTTGAGCCCTTGGCTGTAGAGCACGGCCAGGTTGCCGTTGGTGGACAGGCCGGCCGGTCCGCTCGCCAGGTTCGACTTCTCCACGAGGGCAAGCGCCTCGAGCAGGGTCTTCTCCGCCATGGCATAGTTCAGGTCGTCGAAATACTGCATCGCGGTGCGATTCAGCTCCCGCACCTTGGCCGCCGGATCCGCCGCATCGGCGCCCTTGGCCTCACCGGGCGCGGCGAGCGGTCGCGCCAAGACCAGAAGAAACGTGACGAATGCCGTGAGCGAGCCCGCGAAATGTCTTCTCAGCATGGTGGTGTCTTGGTCCTACTGGAAGAAGGACCCTGGGAGGGTCCTTCAGATCTCACCGCGCTGAGGGCCGCCGTGCCAAGCCCGCCGGCCCTCACGCGCTTCCGTTCCTTCCTATTTACACACTAGGGGGACCGGAAGTGAGAAGAATCGCACAGATCGCCGGCCGACCGCCAGCCCCCGCGCCGTCCGGCGGTCGGGCCGCGGCTCCGCTCGTGCACAAGGTCGATCTCGCGGTCGGAGCTTGCTACCTTAGCGCACCATGCTCGACACCCTGCAAACCCGGTCCAACCTGCGCGTCGGCGGCAGCACCTTCGAGATCTTCCGGCTCGAGAATCTAGCCAAGTCCGGGCTGGACGTCTCCACGCTGCCCTTCTGCCTCAAGATTCTCCTCGAGAATCTCCTGCGCCGCGAAGACGGCCGCAACGTGACGGCGGCGCACATCGAATCGATCGCGCGCTGGCAGCCGCAGGCGGAACCGTCGGCGGAGATCGCGTTCATGCCGGCGCGGGTCATCATGCAGGACTTCACCGGCGTGCCCGCGGTCGTCGATCTCGCGGCGATGCGCGCGGCGACCAAACGCATGGGCGGCGAGCCGGCACGCATCAATCCCCTCCTGCCCGCGGAGTTGGTCATCGATCACTCCGTGCAGATCGACGAGCACGCCCACCCCGGAGCCCTCGCCCGCAACAACGAAATCGAGTTTGCGCGCAACCAGGAGCGCTACGCCTTCCTGCGCTGGGGCCAGACCGCTTTTCGCAACCTGGCCGTGGTGCCACCCGACACCGGCATCGTCCACCAGATCAACATCGAGTATCTCGCGCGCGTGGTCTTCTCGGCGCCCGATCCGGCGCGGCCCGGCGTCCTTCAGGCCTATCCCGACACCGTCGTGGGCACGGATTCGCACACGACGATGGTCAACGGCCTTGGCGTGCTCGGCTGGGGGGTGGGCGGCATCGAGGCCGAGGCCGCGATGCTGGGCCAGCCCATGCCGCTCCTGGTTCCACAGGTCGTCGGCGTGCGCCTCTCCGGGCAACTCCGCGAGGGGGTGACCGCGACCGATCTGGTTCTGACGGTCACCGAAATCCTGCGCAAGCTTGGCGTGGTCGGCAGGCTGGTCGAATTCTTCGGCCCAGGCGTGCCCACGTTGCCGGTAGCCGACCGCACGACCATCGCCAACATGGCGCCCGAGTACGGCGCCACCTGCGGCCTCTTCCCCATCGATCGGGAAACCGTCAAGTACCTGCGGCTCACCGGCCGCGCCGAGGATTCCGTGCACCTGGTCGAGGCCTACTGCCGCGAGCAGGGCATGTTCGCCGAGCCTGGGCAGCCCGCGGCCAAGTACACCCAGGTCGTCGAGCTCGACATGGGCACCGTCGAGGCCAGCCTCGCCGGTCCGCGCCGGCCGCAAGATCGCGTGCCACTCGCCCAGGTCGCGGCCGGCTTCGCGAATGCCCTGCCCTCGCTGGTAAGGCCGAAGCAGGCGGGCGGGCGTGTGCCGAAGGGGGAAGTCGCGGCGAATGCCGACATTGCCAACGGTTCCGTCGTGCTCGCCGCCATCACGAGCTGCACCAACACCTCGAACCCGCCTCTCCTTATCGCGGCCGGCCTGCTCGCGCAGAAAGCGGTCGCGCGCGGGCTGGCCAGCAAGCCGTGGGTCAAGACCTCGTTCGCACCGGGCTCGCAGGTCGTCGCGGCGTACCTGAAGGAAGCCGCCGTGATGCCGGCCCTCGAACAGCTCGGGTTCCACATCGTGGCGTACGGCTGCACCACCTGCATCGGCAACTCCGGGCCGCTGCCGGCCGCCATCACGCAAGCCATCGCCGAGCGCAATCTCGTGGTGGCCTCGGTGCTCTCCGGCAACCGCAACTTCGAGGGCCGCATCCATCCCGAAATCCGCGCCAACTACCTCGCCTCGCCGCCCCTCGTGGTGGCCTACGCCCTCGTCGGGCGAGTCGACATTGATCTCGACAAGGACCCCATCGGCACGGACGGCGCCGGTCAACCGGTCCTGCTCAAGGACATCTGGCCCACGCCCGCCGAAGTCGCCGCCACGGCGTCGAAGGCCGTCAAGCAAGGCATGTTTGAGCGCGCCTATGCCACGGTCTTCCAGGGCGACACGCGCTGGCGCTCGCTCCCGATTCCGCAGGGCGCGACCTATGCCTGGGACGATGCCTCGACGTACATCAAGCACCCGCCCTACTTCGACGGCATGGCCAGAACCACCCCCGAGGTCAACGAAATCGTTTCGGCGCGCGTGCTTGCCCTGCTTGGTGACAGCATCACCACCGACCACATCTCACCGGCCGGCTCCATCAAGAAGGACAGCCCGGCCGGCCGCTACCTCACCGGCCTCGGCGTCGAGGCCAAGGACTTCAATTCCTACGGCGCCCGCCGCGGCAACCACGAGGTCATGGTGCGCGGCACCTTCGCCAACGTGCGCCTCAAGAACCTGCTCGCCCCCGGCACCGAGGGCGGCGTGACCCGCCACCTGCCCGACGGCGAGACCTTGGCCATCTACGACGCCGCGGTGAAATACGCGGCCGACAGGGTGCCGCTGGTCGTCCTCGCCGGCAAGGAATACGGCTGCGGCTCCTCGCGCGACTGGGCCGCCAAGGGCACCCTCCTGCTCGGCGTGCGCGCGGTCATCGCGCAAAGCTACGAGCGCATCCACCGCTCGAACCTCATCGGCATGGGCGTGGTG
>JADGRD010000723.1 GCA_017881285.1 Pseudomonadota bacterium
TCGCCGCGTTCCTCGCCGCCCGCCTCGACGCCCTGCGCGACTACTGATCCGGGTGGCCCGCGAGAGGCGCGCGCCGCGAGGCGCCCCGCCCGGCGGCGGCGAGCCCGCGGAGCGCTCCCGACCCCTGCGCCGCAGCGGCCTCAGAACGGCGTCTTCCGCTTGACATTCCCCCTGCTCGGATAGACGATGCCCGTGATGCGGTCTACCTAATCCGCATTGCGGAATAGCTTCGGAGTCTCGTGCGTCGGCCATCGTGCGCGGCTCCACTCAGGCGACCATTGGGAGGTGGGTATGGCGGAGGACATGAGCAAGACTGGCACCTCCGGCGAAACGACACTGATCAGAGACATCAGTTTCTGCGGCGTCCCGGAGAACGGCTCCAATGCATCGATGGTGGACGTGAAGGACGGCAAGATCGTCCGCATCCGCCCGATGCACTACGACTGGAAATACAAGAAGGCGGAGCTCAACCCCTGGAAGTTCGAGGTGCGTGGCAGCACGTTCGAGCCCAGTATGAAGACCCTGATCCCGCCGTACAGCATCGCCTACAAGAAGCGCGTCTATTCGCCGGCCCGCATCCGCTACCCGATGATGCGCGTCGACTTCGACCCCAACGGCGAGCGCAACCCGCAGAACCGCGGCGTGAGCAAGTACAAGCGCATCTCCTGGGACGAGGCTCTGGACGTCATCACCAGCGAGATGAACCGCATCAAGGAGAAGTACGGCCCGACCGCCCTGCTCTACCAGTGCGACCAGCACGGCGAGAACAAGGTCGTGCAGGCCTGCCACGGCGCCGGCCGCAAGCTGCTGCGCGAGTGGGGCGGCTTCACCCTCCAGATCCGCCAGCCGGACAGCTGGGAAGGCTGGTGGTGGGGCAACAAGCACTTCTGGGGCTGCGAGCCCGTCGGCCAGGGCCAGCAGAGCAACCTCCTCTGGGACATCTCCAAGAACGCCGAGCTGCTGCTGTTCTGGGGCTGCGACCAGGAGACCACCCCGTGGGGCTGGCAGGGCCAGCTCCCGAGCCGCCTGAGCTACTGGTGGAGTGAGATCGGCATCAAGCAGATCTACGTCTGCCCCGACCTCAACTACGCCGCCGCCGTGCACGCCGACCGCTGGATCCCGGTGCTCCCCAACACGGACGCCGCGCTCTACATCGCGATCACTCACCGCTGGTTCAGCAAGGGCACCTACGACAAGGAATACCTCGCCACCCACGCCGTGGGCGTCGACAAGTACGAGGCCTACGTCATGGGCGAAGAGGACGGCGTCGAGAAGTCGCCGGAGTGGGCGGCCCCCATCTGCGGCGTCCCCGCACGCGTCATCAAGGCCCTCGCCGACGAGTGGGCCAGCAAGCGCACGACGGTCGTGATCGGCAACGGCGGCCCCGGCATCCGCGGCCCCTACGCCACCGAGCCGGCCCGCCTCCAGGGCATCTGCCTCGCCATGCAGGGCCTCGGCAAGCCGGGCCAGAACCAGGCCAAGATGATCGAGTGGGGCCTGTTCGACAAGCCGGACCAGTACGCCCAGCCCAAGCCGCTGCGCGTGCCGTACCTGCGCAAGGCCTACACCGGCGGCCACCCGGACGAGAGCAACCACCCGTCCTTCATCCCCAAGACCTACATCCCCAAGGCCATCCTCGAGGGTGAGTGCGACTGGTGGGGCTGCGAGTCCGAGACCGCCGACCGCGTCAACCAGTTCGAGCACTACAAGTATCCGGCCGACGGCTGCTCCAAGATCCACATGGTCTGGACCGACTCGCCGAGCTGGATCACCTGCTGGAACTCGGGCAACGACTACGTGAAGGCCATGCGCCACCCGGACATCGAGTTCATGTTCGCGCAGCACCCGTGGCTCGAGAACGACTGCCTGATGGCCGACATCATCCTCCCCGTGAACACCAAGCTCGAAGAGGACGACATCGCCGGCGACATCTTCAGCGGCCAGACCAACCTGCTCTTCCCCGAGCACAAGTGCATCGAGCCGCTCGGCGAGAGCTTCAGCGACTACGAGATCGTCGTCATGCTCTCCGAGCGCCTCGGCCTCAAAGAGGAGTACACCGGCGGCAAGACCATCCCCGAGCTCATCAAGCACGGCTGGGCGACCTCGCGCTGCGAGGACCTCATCAGCTGGGAAGAGCTCAACGAGAAGGGCTACTACGCGGTGCCGACGGACGAAGGCTGGGAAGACATCCCCGCCGGCTTCTACAACTTCTACAAGGACCCGGAGAAGTACCCGCTCACCACGCCGACCGGCAAGCTCGAGTTCGAGGCGTCGGGCCTCGTCGAGAACTTCCCGGACGACCTCGAGCGGCCGCCGGTGCCCAAGTGGGTCGCGCAGGGCGTCACGCACGAGGAGACCATCGGCACTGAGCGCGCCACGAAGTATCCGCTGCTCGTCTGCTCCAACCACCCGCGCTGGAGCGTCCACAGCCAGCACGACGACATCACCTGGCTCCGCGAGATCAAGACCTGCAAGGTCACCGGTCCCGACGGCTACCAGTACCACCCCATCTGGCTCCACCCGTCCGAGGCCGAGAAGCGCGGCATCAAGGACGGCGACGTCGTCAGCATCTTCAACGACCGCGGCGTCGTCCTCGCCGGCGCGTACATCACCGAGCGCGTCATGCCCGGCGTGATCTACATCGACCACGGCGCCAAGTGGGACCCGATCGTCCCCGGCGAGATCGACCGCGGCGGCGCCATCAACACCATCGTGCCCCGCGGCACGACGTCCAAGAACGCCGTGGGTCACGCCGTGAGCGGGTTCCTCGCCGACTGCGAGAAGACCGACCGGCAGATGCTCTCGCTGGCCGTCAAGCACCCGGCGATCGCCCGTGGGATCATGG
>JADGRD010000724.1 GCA_017881285.1 Pseudomonadota bacterium
GGCAGCTGACCGGGCTCGAATAGGCTATCCGCCGGGGCCGAAAGGCCCTGCGGGGCCGCCTTGCAGCGTTTCGGCCCGGCGTGGTACCTTTCGTCGCGCCGACGGGCAGCCAGTCCGTCTGTTCGGGCCGAGATAGCTCAGTCGGTAGAGCACGCGACTGAAAATCGCGGTGTCGCCAGTTCGATCCTGGCTCTCGGCACCAAAGACGGGTGGCATGGTTTTTCGAGCGGAAGTGGCTCAGTTGGTAGAGCATCACCTTGCCAAGGTGAGGGTCGCGGGTTCGAGTCCCGTCTTCCGCTCCATTCCCTCCATGCTGCCGAGCCGGAGGGCGTCCGCCGACAGATCGAACCTCTGCCCCTTCGTCTAGTGGTAGGACAGCGGACTTTGGATCCGTTAGGCGAGGTTCGAATCCTCGAGGGGCAGCCAGTCTGACCTGCAACAAGCCGGTTCCCTTGCCGGTCCGCGTCGAGGCGACGTACCCAAGTGGTTAAGGGGGAGGTCTGCAAAACCTCTATTCAGCGGTTCGAATCCGCTCGTCGCCTCCAACTCCCCAACGCACAGCCCGCGCCTCTGCGCATGCCCCGCGCTACCCTTCAGTTGCGCCGGAGTGGCGGAATTGGCAGACGCAGCGGACTTAAACTCCGCGGCCCGCAAGGGCGTGTGGGTTCGAACCCCTCCTCCGGCACCAGCATTCGCAGACCGTGCCGCCCTTGGCCGGTCGGGGCAGGCGAGTGGCCCAACCCAAACAAAAAGCGGGCCGCTTGCGCGACCCGCCTCTGTCCAGCCGACGACGTCCCTAGAGCTTCTTACCAATCATGCTGATGGTCGAGTCCAGATTGCCACTGAAGAACATCAGAGCAGCGACAGCGAGAATTGCGATCAAAGAAAGAATGAGTGCGTATTCCGCGAGACCCTGGCCTTCCTCGCGACGAAGGGTGAAAAACAAGGCGGCCTCCTTTCACCAGAAACTGCCTGCCGACCCCCGAGCCATGGCTGGTTGAGACTCGAGTTGGTCAGGCGACTTGCGGGTCGTCGGTGGCGTGGATGCCCACCCAAAAGGCTAGCCAGGAATCCCGGCGCTGTGTAGGGTTACCATCGTTTACCCCATCGGTGCCCCACGCGCCGTTCCGGCAGCTGTGACGCCCCAGGCGACCGCCCGAATGGCCGCCGCCGGCACGACGCCGGGGCTGGTCCGGGGAGCATCGCGGTGGTTGCGTCGGCAGGGAGGCCTGCGGCGCCGCGGCCGTCGGGCTGATAGAATGCGGCAGTCCTTTCGGCTCCGACCGGATGGCGTTGCCATGCGCACATCGGAGCATTTCCCATGGGAAGGAGTCTTTGGCGCATGCGCCGTTACGAACTCATGCTCGTGCTGCGCCCGGATCTTGCAGATGACAAGGTTCAGGCCTCCCTCGAGCGAACCGCCCGAGCCATCGCGGCCGGCGGCGGTCAGATCGTCAAGCAGGCCCCCTGGGGCCGCCGACGTCTGGCCTATCCCATCGACCACCATCGCGAGGGGTCGTACTACGTCGTGCTCTTCGAGGCGCCGGCTACGGCCATCGCCGAACTCGAGCGCGGCCTGCTGATCAGCGAAGAAGTCCTGCGACACCTCGTCACGCGCGTCGAGCGCCCCGTCCGGGCCGCTCGCGGCCACGACGGCGAAGGCGACGCGGACGCGGACGTCGATGTCGAGCTGCCGAGCGACGAAGATGAACTCGACGACGACACGCTGATCGACGAGTCAGAGACCGAAGCGGCGCCCGCCGCCATCGACTGAGGCCAAGCGCCCTGCGCAGCTGGAGGCACGTTCGATGTCGCTGAACAAGGCGATGATCATCGGCAATCTCGGCCGTGACCCTGAGATGCGGTATACGCCCAACGGTCAGGCGGTGACTCAGTTCACGGTCGCCGTCAACCACAACTACAAGGACTCCACCGGAGAGTGGAAAGAAGAGACCGAGTGGTTCCGGGTCGTGGCCTGGGCCGCGCTCGCCGAGCGAACGGCGGAGAACCTCCGCAAGGGCCGCAAGGTCTACGTCGAAGGTCGACTCCAGACTCGATCCTGGGAAGACAAGGACGGCCAGAAGCGCTACACGACCGAGTTGGTCGCCAGCACGGTGACTTCTCTCGATCCGCGACCGCGCGAGGAAGGCGCCCCGGATCCGTCGGGCGCGCGACCCGCGCGCAGCGGCGCCCCGGCCGGCCCGTCCGAAGATCTCGGTTCCAGTGACCTGGACGAACTGCCCTTCTAACCATGCCGGTCTGACGCCGGTTTCAACGAAGCCAATCGCCGCGCCTCGAGCGTGGCCCTGCTGATAAGGAACGACATAGATGCCCGCATACACCCGAGAGAAGCCACGGGGCAAGCGCGACGACATGTACCGCGACCGCCGCCGCCGCAAGGTCTGCACCTTCTGCGCGGACAAGACCGTCATGATCGACTACAAGGAAGTCAACCGGCTCCGGCGCTTCCTGTCGGAGCGCGCCAAGATCGAGCCGCGACGCAAGACCGGCACGTGCGCCAACCACCAGCGCCAGCTGGCAGTGGCCCTCAAGCGTGCCCGAATCGTCGCTCTGCTGCCGTACGCGCCCCAGCACGTCCGACCATAGTTCAGTGGAGTCCGGCGCGCCGGCCCACGTCGGTTGCGCCGGTTCCGGTCTGAGCCACGGCCGTGTTTGAGTTGCTGCTGCTGATGAGCGGTGGCGTGGCCGCGGGCGCTTTCGGCGCGCTGCTCGGTCTGGGTGGCGGCGTTTTGATCGTCCCGCTGCTCACCCTGGGTTTCGGCCTGCCATTTCGAGAGGCGGTCGGCGCCAGCCCGAGAGGGCACGCCTCCTC
>JADGRD010000725.1 GCA_017881285.1 Pseudomonadota bacterium
AGGCCGGGCGAAGCCCGGGTGGCAGGGGGTGGGTGGGCAGGTCCGAGTGCCCGCAGGGCACGTCGCCCGTCGGTGAATCGAAGAATTGAAGCAGTAGTGCTAGGTCCGCGTGCGGCGCGCGTGTGCAAGGCTTCGTCCGAGCAGGGGCAGAGGCGGTCGCGCGCACCGAGCAGAAGGTTGAGGTGCGCCAGCCAGAGGCCATGGCCCGAGCAGCGCTACTGTCCATGTGCCCTCGCGCATGGCAACACCCCCGCCGTCCCGAACATGTTGCCACAACCCGGCCGGTCGTATCGGGTTTCCTACTGACCCAATCCCGTTGGGTCAGCTCCGGTGGTGGAACAGCCAAGCCGGCGCACCGCCCCCGGTCAGGGGCGGGCCCGACGCCGGCGACGAAGGATCAACCCGAGGGTGACGAGCAGAAGCGCGGTCACCGCGTGGGCCGAGTGTCGAGCCTGGCTTCCGATCACACAGCCGCAGCCGCTGGCGGAGGCACCGCCGCCCGGGGCCGTCGAACCGCCGCTGCCGGAGTTGCCGCCTTGTGTGGCGGACCCACCGCTGCCCTGCGTTCCGCCCGAGCCGTTGCCGCCACTGCCACCCTTGGCGGAGCTTCCGCCGCTGCCCACGCTACCACCGGCTCCAGGCGCACCACCACTGCCGCTGGCTCCTCCACTGGCGGTGATGCCACCGCTGCCAGAGCTGCCACCCGTCCCGGCTGCGCCACCGCTGCCGCTGGCACCGCCTTTGGCGCTGGCGCCACCACTACCTGAGCTGCCGCCAGTCCCGGCTGAGCTGCCGCCAGTCCCGACTGCGCCACCGCTGCCCGAGCTGCCACCACTCCCCTGCACGCCACCGCTGCCCGGCGCACCTACGTCACTTCCGCCATCTTTCCCGCCAGCGCCGCCAGCCCCGGTCGTTCCGCCCGAGCCGGTCGCGCCGCCCGTGCCGCCGACGCCACCGTCACCCAAACAATCTGGCTCTGGATCGGCCCCCCCGGCCACGTCGAGGCCGAAGAACTTCAGGATGTCGGCTTCCTCGTATGCCATGGAGTGCGTGCCGCCTGGCGATGACCAGGCTTCGAGAACGGTGTAGCCACAAGCGTTCTTCCAGAATTGGCGATCGTAGGTGGCGTTCGCGGCCTTGTACCCCGTGTCGCTCGAGGTCGGGGTGGTGCTCAAGCCCAGGACGTTCGTCCATTCTTTGATGGCCTCAGCCGTATTCTTGTAGCTGATGGTCGTATCCGCCTCACCCTGCATGGTCTGAACGCGCGGGCGGTGTCCGCTGTAGCCCGAATACATGCCACGAACGAGGTCGCCCCACTGCTGCGCTGTCTTGGTCGTGTTACCGCCCGCGCAGTTGTTGCTCCATTGGTTGCTGCTGGCGTAGCCGTCGGCCCAGCATCCGGCCGGAACTCCCGCTCTCGCCGAGCCAGCCCGAAAGACGTCAGGGTACACAGCGAGCATGGCTTGCGTCATCATCCCCCCCGATGAGCCACCAAAGATGTAGACGCGGCTCGCATCACCGCTGTACTTCGAGAGCGCGTACTTCACCATCGTGGCGACGGCCTGCGTGTCGCCTCCGCCGTCGTGTTTGAGGGATTGGGACGACCCCACGTCCCAGCAGTTCTGCCCCGGATTGTCCGGGAGGATGAGGATGAAACCGTTGCTGTCAGCCGCCGCCTTGGTCTTGGGGATGTTTCCCATTTGCCCAGTAGCAGTCGACCCGCAAGAGTGGGCGGAAACCACGATGGGAGGCTTGGTCGCCAACTTGGTCGGGACATAGATGTACATCTGGACGTAGCTGGGCAGTGAGACGCTGCCGGCCCAGGTGGAGCGAGTAACCTCGGTCAACGATTGCGCCCGCGCTGGCGCAGCTACGAGCAGTCCGAGGAAAATCGATGCGATCGCGAGAAGGTGATTCTGATATCGATGCATGTACTTTAGTGTACATACTATCGTCGTGGCGGCTCATGCAGCCTGCGGGGGCAGCATGAAACTACTACGCTTGGAATAGAACCAACTGTCGCTGGGGGCACGTTGGTTGTGTGGATAGTCGTTTCGAGCGCCATCTTGCCTTCGTCGAAACGCATCCGCAGCAGGATGGCCGATAGGCGACATTACGTTAACTACAGATACCTACACGTCAATCTCCCCCAAATTGTACCCATACCCAGGGGACGCCCATACCCGCCCTGCGGGGCCTGCCCGGCATGCGCGAGGCCGTGACGGCGCGCGGAGGAAGGGGTTCTCGGACCGGGAGAACCCTAGTGGATTCGCTTATGCACATACCGGCGCCCGCTCCACGACAAAGCGGTGTTGCTCGCCAGCGTCGGGTCGGATAGAGCGCGTGCGAACTATTTATTGCGATAGCTTCTTCTCCGACGAAGGCTGACAACCGCCACCCGAAACCCGACGATCGGCGATAATCGTGGTTGACAGATGATGCCCTATCCGACAACGTGGCCACGACGAGACAGTGCGACGGAGAGGGCACAAGCCCACTCCTCGGAGAGTGCGGTCATGGCAACAGCAGCGGCGCGATGGATGACCTTGCTTGGGACATGCGCGCTGGTGGTCGCATGTGGGACTGGCACAGGAGGTTCGACGCCGTCTAGCGGCGGCACCACGACCACCGCCGGTACCACCGCGACGGGCGGCACCACGACCACCGGTGGAACCACCTCTGCCGGCGGCACCACGAGCACTGGTGGAACCGACGCTGCCGGCGGCACCACGACCACCGGTGGAACCACCTCTGTCGGCGGCTCCACGACGACGGGTGGAACTACCGGCACCGGAGGGGTTCCGGCCACGGGTGGGGCTGGCGA
>JADGRD010000726.1 GCA_017881285.1 Pseudomonadota bacterium
CCTTGCCCCAGATCTCCTTGAGCGGCATCACCACGAAGTCGGGCCGCTCGCGCAGGAATCGCTCGACGACGCCGTCGTTCTCCTCGCGCAACACGGAACAGGTGGCGTAGATGAGGCGGCCGCCCTTGGACACGAGCGGCGCGTAGGTGACGAGCAGAGAGAGCTGGTCGGCGGGATAGGCGTCCACCGCCTTGGCCGTGAGCCGCCAGCGTGCTTCGGGATTCCGGCGCAAAGTGCCCACCCCCGAGCAGGGCGCGTCGACAAGCACCCGCTCCCACGCGCCCAGCTTCGCCTCTGGCGGCAGCACCGCCCCCTTCACCTCGCGCGCGGCGAGGTTGGAAAGGCCCGCCCGCCGTGCCCGGCGGCGCAGCTCTTCCAGCTTCTTGCCGCTGGCATCGAGAGCCAGGATGCGGCCCTGGTTCTCCAGTATCGCGGCCAGCGCCAGGGTCTTGCCCCCTGCTCCGGCGCACACGTCCGCGATGCGCCCGCCCGGCGGGGGCGCGACAGCCTCGGCCACGAGTTGGCTGCCCTCGTCCATGACCTCGAAAAGACCGTCGCGGAAGGCCGGCAAGCCAAAAGCGTTGACCCGCGTTTCGAAGACGAGGCCGACCGGCGAGAGCGGCGTCGGCCGCGCGGTCACGCCTTCCTCGGCCAGACGCAGGACGAGCGCTTCCCGGGTCGTCTTGAACGTGTTGACTCGCACGCACATGGGGGCGCGCGTGTTCATGGCGCTGGCCAGCCGGACGGCCTCCACCTCGCCGTGGCTCGCCACCAATCGTTCGAATAGCCACGTCGGGTAGGAAAGGCGCAAGGCTTCGCGGTCGTGGCCGTGACGGGCGCCCAGACCAGCTTCCTCGGACGCCGCGGCGGCCAAGTCGAGGTCCCGTCCGGCGAGGCGGCGCGCCTCGGCCGCGAGCGCCTCGGCCGGCACGCCGCCGCGCAACTCGTACACCAGCAACTTGAGCTCCTGCCGCGCCACCTCCGAAACCGGCCGCAGGCGCCCGCGCGGCGAGGCCAGCAACTCCGCGACGATGGCTTCCAGGCGACGCTCCCAGCGCAGCAAGCCGTAGACGGTCTCGGCCACCATGCGGCGGTCGCCGCTCGGCAGTTGCCGGTTTTCGCGAAAAGCCCGCGCCAGGATATCGGTAGCGAAGCCCCATTCGGCGCGCGCCTCGGCCGCGAGCTCGAGGACCAACGCGCGCGCGCGCGGGGAGAGCCGGCGCTGCGAGAATGACTGCTCTGCCATGAAGCCATGCATGGTACCGCGCCCCAGCCGGCCGCGCCGAGATTCTCGGCCACCGTCCGCGAGCCGTTCCTCGCCTTGGGTCTGCAGATCCGCCGTGCTATAGCTTCCGCCTGCATGCCGCCTGAAGTCGCCGATGATGTCTTGCGGGTGCTGCGCGCCTGCAGAGCCATCGAGCTCGCCATGGCCGGACTCTACGAAGCGCTGGCGGAAATCCACTTTCGCAAGCCGTCCATGGCGCGGCTCTGGCGGAAGACCGCGCGCGAGGAGAACAACCACGCGGCCCAGTTCTCATTGCTGCTCGAGGGCATGCCAGAAAGCATCCAGAAGTCGGCCGTCGATGCGCGGGCTCTCGAGGGCCTCCGCCAGGCCGTGGAAAATACCGTCGAGGAATACCAACTGCGCTCACCTTCACTGCGCGAGGCGCTGGTGGCGGCGATCGATTTCGAGGAGGCGATGGACAAGATCCACGCACACCAGGCCGTGATCTTCTCGGATCCACGCTGCCAGCGCATGTTCGCCGCCATGATGGCCGCGGACAGCGGCCACGTCCTGCGACTCCGAGCCGCCCTCCGCAGCCTGCGCGCCGCTAGGCCTTGACCTTCTCGCGCCAGAAGGGCCCCACGCCGCCCTGGGTGGCGATCGACGTCTCGCCACGCGAAAGCAGAGCTTCCTTGTCCAGGATCGCGTCGGCCCGCCGCAAGGTCGGCGGGGCGTGGATGCCCGTGTCCATGCGAATGGCGTCGCAGGGACAAGCCTCGACGCACAGGCCGCACACCACGCAGCGCAGCTCATCGATCTCGAAGATGCGGGGGCGCTTCTCGATGCTGCCCGAGGGGGCTTCCTCGGGCACGATGGTGATGCAGTGGGCGGGGCACACCGTCGGGCACATCATGCAGGCCACGCAACGGACTTCGCCGTCCTCGCGCTTCATCAGGCGGTGCAGGCCGCGACTGCGCTCGGGGTAGGCCTTCTTCTCCTCGGGATAGGACAGGGTCGCGATGTCGGTCTTCTGGCGCTGGCCGAAGAGGTTGCCGATCCAGTTCTTCATGAGGTGGCGGAAGGTGACCCACATGCCCTCGATGATGGCGATGAGGTAGAGCTTCCGGCGAAGGCCCGCCGGCCGCGCGACTGTCTTGACCGTGGTTGCCATCGCCCGTCCCTACCTGCTCAGGAGAACCCAGCCCGCGGCCAACACCACGTTGGCGATGGAGATGGGCAAGAGCCGCTGCCAGCCCAGCCGCAAGAGCTGATCGGGTCGAAAGCGCGGCAGCGTCCAACGGATGAGAAGCTGGAAGGCGCAGAAGAGAAACACCTTGAGCGACCAGACGGCGACGGTGACGAGAACGAAGGCCCAATTGGGCCAGCTTGCGGCCAGATGGCCGGCGCCCGGGAAGCGCCAGCCGCCGAAGAAGACGGTGATCATGATGGCGCTGCTGGTGATGATCTCGACGAACTCACCCAGGAAGAACATGCCGAAACGCATGCCCGAGTATTCGACGAAGTAGCCGACGATTTCCGATTCCCCCTCGGGAATGTCGAAGGGCGTGCGCTTGCTCTCCGCGATGGCAGCGGT
>JADGRD010000088.1 GCA_017881285.1 Pseudomonadota bacterium
GTTGAGCCAGGAATCGTCGCACTCGCCCACGATGGGGATGATGACGTCGAACTCGTTGCCGATGCCGGGAAACCTTCGGGTCATCCACTTCACCGTGGCGTCCGACACCTTGCCCACGGACATGGTGCTGGTGAGCAGGATTGGGGTTTCGAGGAGGCCCCATTCCACGACCTGGGTGAGGCCCGAAACCTCGCCGGCGCCGTTGAGCACGAAGGAGCCAGCCAGCACGCGTTTGGAGAAGATCGGATCGGGCGGCAGGATCGCCGTCACGCCGGTGCGTACCGGACCTTCGCCCACCACCAGCGGGCCCTCGCCTTCGATGAGGGTGGTGTGGCCGACGCGCACACCCGGGACGTCGGTGATGGCGTTAGCCGGGCCGGTCGGCACGCGCCCGATGGAGAAGCCCAGATCACGGAAGCGCGAGCGCATGGCCAACCGGGCACCCGCGGGCTAGGAGGTTTCGGGCACGACCGGCGGCGTCTTCTCGGCCGGCGCGGACTTGGCTTCGCCCTTGCCGTTGCCGTCGCCATTGCCGCTCGGAGGCACGCGCGCCGCCTCCGCCTCGCGCGCTTCCGCCCGGCGCTTCTCCCGCATACGCTTGAGGCCGCCGGTCAAGATCTCGCCGATGAGCGAACGATAGTCGATGTTGGCGGCGGCGGCGATGAGGCACAGGTCGGAGTAGCCCGGCGTCAGTCCCGGCAGCGGATTGACCTCCAGGACGTAGATATCGCCGGCGTCGTCCATGCGCAGATCCACGCGGGCCACGTCACGGCAGTCGAGGGCGACGAAGGTTTCGCGTGCCACGCGCTCCATGGATTTCAGCTCGGCGGGCGTCAGCTTGGCCGGGCACTCGTAGTAGACGTGCTTCTCCCACTCCTGCTTGATCTGGTAGTCGTATACGGGCCGCAGGTTGCCCTTGTCGCGGAAGATGATCTCCATGGGTGGCAACACGCGTGGTCGCTTGTCACCCAGCAGACCGACGGTGAATTCGCGACCCGAGATGTAGTACTCGATGAGCGCGGGCTGGCGGTACTTGTCGAGCAGTTCGCGCACCACCAGGCGCAGGGATTCCTCGTCGTCGACCACCGAGGCGTGCGCGCTCACGCCCTTGGACGAGCCCTCTTGGTTAGGCTTGACGATGAGGGGGAACTTCATCTTGGGCGACAGCCGCTCGCGCCCGGATTCCATGACCTGGAACTCGGGGGTGAGGATGCCGTGCTGGCGCAGCACGCGCTTGGACAGTGCCTTGTCGAGCGCGATGGACAGCGTCGCCGCGTCCGAGCCGGTGTAGGGGATGCCCATCAACTCGCACAGCGCGGGTACCGCTGCCTCGCGATTGCGGCCCGACACGCCCTCGGCGATGTTGAACACCAGATCCACCGGGCTGTCCATGAGCTGGCGGGGCAGCTCGGCGGTGGCCTCGACGGGAACCACGATGTGGCCATAGCTCTCGAGCGCGTCGCGGATCGAGTTGATGGTCTCGGGCGCGTCGTATTCCGCCTCGGTGTCGTCGCCGCCTTTCGAGTCCACGCGCTTGACGTTGTAGGAAAAGCCGATGCGCAGGGGTTCGGGCAGGCGCCGGCGCCGTCCTTGCTGCGGAACCGTCAGACCCTGGCGGCGGGCGGCGCTGGCGACCACGGCACTTAGGGTGGCGTCGTAGTCTAGACCCTCGCGCGCGGCAGCCGAGAAGGTGCTCGCGCCGGGTTCGAGCGAGGGCAGGGCGTTGACCTCGAGCAAGTAGATGCGTCCGTCCTCGCCGAGGCGAAAGTCGATACGGGCGAGGTCGCGGATGCCGAGCGCCCGGATGGCCGTCTTCGCCAGCGCGCGCAGGCGCGCCACCACGTCCCGCTGCAGATCGGGCGGGCAGCGCACGGCCACCCGGCCGGCGTCGGCCGACTTGAGCCGGTAGTCGTAGATGTTGAAGCGGGTGCGAGCGCTGGGCTCGATGACGTAGTCGACCGGCATGAGCACGCCTTCGTCGCCCAGGCCCTCGACGAAGGGCACGGTCACGTCGCTGCCCGGGACGAATTCCTCGACCAGCACGCCCGCCGGGTACTTGCGCAGCGCGCGCGGCAGCATGTCGAGCAGGGCGCGCACGTCGCGGGCCACGGCCTCGTCGCCAATGCCCTTGGACGAGCCCTCGTAGTTGGGCTTGACGAGGACCGGGAAGGACAGCCCGAGCATACCGAGGTCGCGACCGCGCTGCATGTCGTCCGGCACCACCAGGCGTGCGCGGGGCGTGTCGAAACCCTGGGCGCCGAGGATGAGCTTGGTCATCCACTTGTCCAGCGTCACGGTCATGACGTAGGCGTCCGAACCAGTATAGGGGAAGCCCAGCTCCTCGAAGAGCGCCGGGTAGAAGGCCTCGCGGCTGCGGCCGCGCCGGCCCTCGGCGGTGTTGAAGATCAAGTCGGGTCCGAAGGACTCGATGCGTGCGGCCAGGTGCGAGGCAGGGCCCGTGACCTCGATCTTCTCGACCTCGTGTCCGCCGGCGCGCAAGCCATTGGCGATGGCGTCGACGGTCTCTACGCTGTCGAACTCGGCCTCCTCCTCGCTATCGGTGAGGCGGAGGTTGTGGGTAAATGCGATCTTCACGCTGTCGACGCCGCCCGCATGGGCTCGCTTTCTGCGGACCTTCACTAAAGCAAATAGCAGCCGTCTTCGTCAACCAACAACGGCGAAATCTACCCAAGCAGGATGCCGCCGCGGCTGCGCAGGGCGCCGCCCACCTTCTCGCCGAGAACCTTCAGATCCTGGTTGGGGCGGACCAGGTAGGCGTCGACGCCCAACTCGAAGGCTTCTTTGACGGTCTCGTAGGAGGGATAGGCCGTGTAGAGCACCGAGGCGCAGTGGGGCAGGAGCCGTTGCGCTTGCTCGATTACGCGCAGGCCCGACATGCCCGGCAGGTTGCGGTCGGCGATGACCAGGTCGAACCTCGTCTGCTGGAGCTGGGCCAGCGCCTGTTCGCCGTTGGCGGCGGTGACCACGTCGTAGGTCTTCCCGAGGAATTCCGCTAGGAGCTGGCGCCGGGTGCCCTCGACCTCGACCACCATGATGCGGGCTCGATGCTGCTGCTCCTTACCGGACTCGAGGTTGCGCGCTAGCTGTTCGTTGCGCCGCGAGAGGGCACGTCGGATGCGGAAGCGCAACGCCTCCACGTCCCGGATGGGCTTTTCGATGTAGTCCTGCGCCCCGATGTCGAGGGCCGTGACCGCCGAATCGTAGGACGAATAGGCGGTGATCATCACGACCGCGGGTGGGGGATCCAGCGTGCGGGCGACGCGCAGGACCTCGAGGCCGGAGGCCCCGGGCAGGTTCTTGTCCGTGAGCACCAGATCGAAGACGCGCTTGTGCATCAGGTCGATGGCTTCCTCGGCGGAGGCCGCGGTGGTCACGCGATAGCCGCTGCGGCGGAGCAGTTCGCGCAGGACGGTGAGCACCACCACCTCATCGTCGACCACCAGCACCTCATGCGCCGAGGGTACGAAGGCGGTCTCGCCTTTCGATGCGGCGTCGGCGATGAGGCTCGCATCCAGATCCTGGGTGGGCGGGGAGATGGCGCGCGCTGGCTCCTCCATGAAGCCGAAGCGGGTCAGGGTTTCCACGAGCTGGCGTCCGGTCAGTTCGGCGCGCCGGCGCGTGGCCGCGGCCGCCACCACCCGGCCCAGCCGGGGCAAGAAATCGCGGCCCAGGTAGGCGCGCACGCCGCCGTAGACTGCGGCGGAGAGGCGTTCGGTCGTGGGAGCCGCGTCGACCGCCACCACGGCGGCGCCCGTCGCGCGCTCGCGCGCCTCGCGGAGCCGCGCCTCGACCCGGTCCGCGGCCGCAAGCCCGATGACGATGACGTCCGCCTGGCCCTGCGCGAGCACGCCTTCGGCGATGCGCGCCAATTCGCTGTCGCCGAGCACGGCGACCACGGGAGCCGCCGCGCCGGTCGCCAGCACCGCGCCCAGTGCTTCCTCGACGGCGGGCTCGATCGCCTTCAAGGCGGCGCGGTGCTGCGCGATGACGTGGTCGAGCATGAGGGCGCGCGTGCGAGCTCGGCGGCACGAGGCCAAGTAGCGGAGGTGAGCGCGGAAGAGCGCGTCGCTCGCCGGGAACGGCCGGGGCAGCACCGCGGCTGCCTCCTGCGCGAACAACTCCGCGGCCTGCGCCGGATCGCCGGCGATGATGGGCACGACATCGGCGAACGGCCGGATCTCGCGGGCCGCGGTAAGAGAGCTCCGCTGCGCCTCCTCCTGGTCAAGCACGACGAGCTCGAAGGATTCCTCGGTCAACCGTTCCAGGGCGGCGCTGGCGGAGTCCAAGGCCACGACCTCGCCCTCGGCGGCGAGCGCGGCCGACACGCGCTCGCGCTCGGAGGCGGCGGATATGCCGACGAGGAAGCGCTCTTTCGAAAGGCGAGCCGCCGCCCGCAGCGCCACGAGGATCTCTTCGTACCCGGGGTCCGGCATCAACCGATCATTCTAGGACAGGTCCGCGTCCCGCGCCCTCGGGATCGAACCCTCAGACCAGCGATCGGAGCGCCTCGCGGTCGGCCAAGATGACCTTGCGTCCCTCGGTGTGGATGTAGCCCTTGCGCTTGAACTGCGACAGGGTCAGGGAAACCGTTTCGCGCGTCGAGCCGATGAGATTGGCCATCTCCTGGTGCGTGATCTTGAGCCCCAGTACCAGGCCGCGCCGGTGCTCAACGCCGTGCTCGGAGCCGAGGCGGAGGAGGAGCTCGGACAGCTTGGAGCCGACATCCTTGAAGACGAGCTGTTCGACCTTGGTCTGCAAGGCCCGCCACCGTCCGATGAGGGCGCGGGCGAAGGGATAGGCGACCTGCGCGTGGGTCGCCAGGAGATGGTCGAGCGTGGCGCGGTCCACCTCCAGCGTGGAGGTGGTCTCCATCGCCTCGACCATCTCCTCACGCGGTCCCCCTTCGAGCAGGCAAGTCTCGCCGAAGAACTCGCCGGCCGTGCGGTAGGCGAGGGTCAGTTCTTTCCCGTCGCGCGTGACCTTCGAAACCTTGACCCGCCCGCCGGCGATGAAGTGCACGCTGGCAGCGCGATCCCCGGGCAAGTACACGACCTGGCGCGCGCGATAGCTCTGCGTCAGGGACGCAGCGGCGAGTTTGGCCAGCACCTCGGCGGGCGCGTCCACCAGGACCGGGCACTTGCGCAGGATCTGGGCGACGCGTTTCTCTTCTGCTTGGGACATGGGGCAACCCATAGCAGAGCCAAGGAGTCCCGGGCAACTAGAATTGTCATCTGGCGTACATTTCGGCTTTCCGCCGCGCCCGCCGCAGCAGCGCGAAACCCGCGGCCGTGATGGCGACGGACGCGAACACGACGAGCGTGAGGGCGCGGTGGCTCAACCCTTCCATCCGCTGGTCAAGATGGCTCTTCGCCAGGGCGATGAGGATGGTGTTGTTGCAGAAATGGGCGAGCATCGCCGGGAGAATCGAGCCGGTTTGGAGGGTGACAAAGCCGAGCATGGTGCCGAGAATCGTCGCCGGGATGAGCCGGTACACGTCGAGGTGGAAGAGGCCGAACAGGACGCCGGTGATGACCGCGGCCGCCGCAGGGGACGCGCGGGTACGCAGGCCGCGCAGGATCGGGCCGCGAAAGAGGGTTTCCTCGCAGATGGCCGGGCTTACGGCCATGAGCAGCAGGGTCGCGAGAAAGCCGCGGCTGCCGTCGAGGGGAACCAGGGATCGGCGCAATTCCTCGAGCAGGTGCTGGGGCACGGGCAGAAGCCACTCGCTGAAAATGGCCACCGCGGCCCAGGCACTGCCCCCGACCAGCACGGCGCCGAGCACGGCCAGGGGCGAAGGCCGGTGTAGCCCGATGGTCGCCGCGAACTTCTGGCCGGAGATGCGCGCGTAGAGGAACACGAGGCCGAAGAGGCCGAGCCACTCCGCCACGAGGAGGCCGGTGGCCAGATGGTGCTGTTCGATGGGCAGGAAGACGAAGTAGAGGAGCAGGAAGGCGAGAGCGAAGAGCACCAGGGCGTCGCCGGCGCTCGTCGCCGACGCCACGCCCGTCGCCTCGCGCAGACGGCGGGGCGGCGGATCCACGAAACGCTCGGAGTCGTAGATGCGCGCGGCCGCGGCCAGGGCCACCGTCGAGAGGAGCACGGTCGACGCGATGGTCGCGAGCCCCCCCGACCAGGTCGCGCGGCCGACCAGAAGGTCGCGGGCGAGCAGGGTCACGTTCATGCCCGGAATCCACGCTACCAGTCCGGCCAAGCGGTATTCACCGATGGCGCCGGCCATGGCGGGTGCGATGGTGAGGAAGTAGACCGGCAAGAGCAGGGTCTGCGCTTCCTTGCCGGTGCGCGCCGTGGCCCCCAGCGCGACGAAGGCCGCGGCGAAGAGCAGCGCGGCGGGAAAGATGACCAGGCTGCTCGCCAGGGCGTTGCCCCAGGGCACGTCGAGCACGATGTTTTGCGAGGCGAGACGCAACACCTGCATCAGCGTAATCGCCATCGAGCCCAGGTTGAGCACGCCGGTGAGCGCGGCCAGCGTCGCGACGGCCAGCACCTTGCCGAGCATGAGGTCGAAGCGGCGGATGGGCGAGCAGAGGACGGTTTCCAGCGTGCCGCGCTCTCGCTCGCCCGCGGTCACGTCGATGGCGGGATAGAACGCGCCGAGGAGCACCATGAGCACGACGAAGAGGGGCAGCGCCTTGGACAGAAGGTAGCCGCCCATGCGCGCCTGGGGGGCCACGCTGCGCCGGTGCATGGAGAATGTGGGCTCGCAGCCGTCCGGCAGGGCTTTCGCCACGACCTCGCCCAAACGCTCTTCGGCGATGCGCGATTCATCGCGGCTGGCGTCGAACACCACCGTCAGCTTCGCCGTCTGGCTGGCGTCGAGCTCGACCAGGGCATCCAGGTGGCCGCTCTCGACGTCGGCCTGCGTGCCGTGGGCCCAGAGGACGAAGACGGTAGGATTCTTCCTGAGCTGCGCCTCGATCGACGCGCGCGCTGGCCCGGTTCCGACGATCGCGACCGTCGACGGCCGCTCCTCGCGCTGTCTCTCCCGGCCGGTCGCCACCTGGGCCGCGAGCATGGCCAAGAGCGGGTAGACCACGAGCGGCAGCAGGATCATGATGGCCAGGGTGCGCCGGTCGCGCAGGGCTTCGCGCAGCTCCTTGCCGAAGGTGAGGGTGACGTGTCTCGGGTTCACGCCGTCGTCGCTCCCCGGTCCACCAGCGCGAGGAAGGCCTCCTCGAGCGTGGAGGCGCCGCCCCGGATGTCGGCCGGCCGGCCCTGCGACAGGAGTCGGCCATGGTGAAGAAACCCCACCCGGTCGCAGAGCAGCTCGGCCTCGGCGAGGTAGTGGGTGGAGAAGAGGACGGCCTTGCCGCGCTCGCGTTCCTTGCGCACGAAGTCGCGCATGAAACGGCTGGCCAGCACGTCGAGCCCGCTGGTCGGCTCGTCGAGGATGAGCACGGCGGGGTCGTGGAGCACGGCGCGCGCGATGGACACGCGCTGGCGCTCCCCCGTGGACAAGGCCTCGCAGCGCCGGTCGAGAATCCCGTCCAAAGCCAGGGCCGGCGCCAGGGTTTGCAGCCGCCCACGGATACTCGCGCGCGACAGCCCGTGGATCTGGCCGAAGTAGTCGAGCACCTCGCGCGGCGTGAGGCGGCCGAAGAGGCCGGTGCTGCCGCTCAGGTAGCCCAGGTGCCGCTTGGCTTCCGCGGTCTTGGCGTCGTGGCCCGCGAGGAGGGCGCGGCCGGAGGTCGGAGCAAGCAGACCGGCGAGCATGCGCAACGCCGTAGTCTTGCCGGCTCCGTTGGGCCCGAGGAGGCCGTAGATCTCGCCTCCCGGGATCGACAGCGAGAGCTCAACCACGGCGTGCACGGCGCCGAAGGACTTCGATGCGCTGTCAAGCAGGGCGGAAGGCGCGGGCATCCTGCCAACTGTACACCCTGCGCGGGCGCCTATGCCGTTTCGGCGCTGGACCACCGTCGGTGGAGTTGCCGCCAGCACAAAAAAATGGGAACCCTCGGAGGGTTCCCATCCCTTTGCGCGACTCGTTTGTCGCTACGCGACGGCGTCTTTGGCGGCCTTGACCGCGCGGGCCTTGACGACCTTGCGGGCCGGCTTCGCCTTGAAGATGGTTTCCTCTTTGGTGAAGGGGTTGATGCCCTTACGCTCTTTCGTGGCGGGCTTCTTGATGACGACCATGCGGACCAAGCCGGGGACAACGAACAGACCGTTCTTCTTCAGCTCGGTTTGGCCGATAGTGGCGACAGCTTCGAGCACGCCTTTGACATCCTTGCGCGTGAGCTTGCCGTCTGACTTGTCAGCAATGGTTTGGATCAGGGCGGATTTGGACAGGGGACCTTTAGCCATCTTCACTCCTCTCGGTTTATGGACGCTGCACGCGGCCGTTTGCCGGGACAATCCACCGTCCAGGGTCCGGTGCTGCCATGCCAACGACTGCGGACGAACTCTACAGGAAATCGCTGGGCGCATGCGACGAAAAAATGCTGAAAAATGCGCTCGTTTCGCGCTGGCTAGGGGAAAAGGTGCGAGAAATGCGCACGTTGGCGCCGTTTTGGCGCTGGATGATCCGAATGTGCGAGGCCGCCGCTGGCGTGTCGAAGTCGGAGCGGGGCGCTGACAGTCCCCGGCGAAGGATGCCCGCAATCCTGCGACAAGCAGAGCGAAAGCGCGGATGGGACCAGAAGGGGACGCTCGGTTTTGCCAGGGCCAGGGGCGCAGTGGTAGAAGCCGTTTTCTCCGGCGGCCGACCGGCCATGAAGAACCTCCTTGGTGTCCTGAGCGAAAGGTTACGAAGCGGCCCTCTGGCGCGGCCGGTGTGGATCGATGTGTCCGGTCCGCGATTGCCGTGCTTCGTCCTCGCTTTGACCGTCCCCTTCCTGCTGTCCGGAGCCATCCGCGCGCTGACTTCCCTGTCGCTGCCGCTGTCGCTGGGGCTTGCGGTGGTCGTGTGTGCCGGGTTGGGCCGCGTCTTGTGGCCGTGGCTTCGAGCTCTCGCGGCAGGGATGCGCGATCCCCAAAACTGGATCGTCGAGGCGGCTGGGCTCCTGCCCATCGGCTTTGCGATCTGGGCGCTCTACGCCCGCGACTTCGGCGGATTCCCGAACCTCGACGGTTGGGACGGGGGCTCGCACGTCTTCATCAAGGACAAGTTCGCCTCCACCACCCCGGCTATCTACAGCGGGCAGGTTACCTACTACGCCTTCACCTGGTGGATAGAGAAGCTCCTCCACCTTGATTCGCTGCGCTCCTTCGCCGCCGCCTTCTACGTGGCTGTGACCGCAACGCTGGCGTTTCCGCTGATGATCGCCTTCGCTATCGTTCGCGGTGAAGCCTCGGCTTCCCGGGGCGCCCTTGCCGCGGGGATCGCCGTGACCGTGCTCGGCACCGTAGGT
>JADGRD010000727.1 GCA_017881285.1 Pseudomonadota bacterium
CGGCTCCGCATCCCGCCGCCGTCCCCGAGCCGCCGATTGCGCCCATTCCCGCGATCCATCCGGCGCTGGGCCGTGTCGCCTTCGGCCCTGATGGGCAACTGAGCGGCGGCATGACCGGATTTGCCTGGCTGGCGAGCGGCGCCGGCACGACCATTTCTGCCGCCGCCACGCACGAGGCGTTCACGCGCCTGCTGCCCGAGGGCGGCCAGCTCTGCGCGAGCGGCACCGTGGCGGGCCTGCGCTGTGTGAATGAGGACACCCCGCGGATCCGCTGCAACTGGGACCGCAACTGGGGCGTGGCCGTCGGGTTCGACGTGAAGGCCGAAGGCAAGGCGTGGGGCGAGGCGGCCGCGGGCGCCATCGCGGTCGAGTTTCACGGCCGCTCGAGCAACTATCGGCTGATCACCCACCGCAACGGCGACCCGGACGAGAAGATCTTCTGTGTCGAGAACTACAAGTCCGGCCAGATCGTGAAACCCTCGATGTTCAAATCGCAGTGCTGGGCGGACCAGGGCGAAACGCTGCCGGACTTCAAGAGCGTGGACCAGTTCAACCTGCAGTTCCCGTCCGGGATGGCCTACGTGGCCTTCCACTACTGCATCACGGGCGTTCGGCTGTATCCGTAGCCGTCGGAGCTACATGGTGAACGCGACGTCGTCGATCCACACGCCGAACGTGGCATTGACCGGGATCTGGAACAGGACTTCGTAGAGGCTGGCGGGGTCGAAGGCGGTTCCCCCGTGCCCCCAACCCTCTTGTTTGAGGCTGCTGAAGCTGATGGAGTATTTCGTCCAGGTCGTGCTCAAGGTAATCCGCAGACCATAGTGGTCGTAGCACGCGGTCGAGCCTGACGAGATGCCGGTCTGGCAGATGTTGCCATCGGGCTGGGTGTCTTTGTCCGGGAAGGCAACCCGTACCACCGACGAGGTGCCAGAATCCACCTTGGCCCAGAAACTGATCCCCGTGTACTTCGAAGCGTTGTAGGGGCTACCCAGGCCGAACCAGAAATCCGACCCCCAGATGACGTAGCCGGTGCCGTACACGTACGCCGCATACTTGCGGCAGGCGTCCCCGGTCGCGCTCGGGACGAACCCGGTATTGGGATCGGGAAACATCTTGCTGCTGGGACTGGTGTCGTGGCTGTCGGTCCAGGCACCCGAGCGGCCATTGAGCAGGGGGATGAAGCGATCGCCGTCGTTGAGGTCGTCGATCATCTCCTCGTTGGCGGCGAGGCCGGGACAGGTGCTGCCCCCGGTGCCGATGGTGCCGCCGGTCGCCATGGTGCCGCCGGTCCCGATGCTCCCGCCATTCGGGACGGACCCACCGACGCCTCCGCCAGCAGCGCCCCCCTTGCTGCCGCCGGCACCGCCGACCGCGCCCCCTTTGCCACCCACGCCGGTCGTGCCGCCCGCGCCACCGCCGCGCCCGCCGGTGCCGGGTGAGCCGCCGGGGCCAAAGCCACCCTGGCCACCCATGCTGCCCGCGCTACCGCCGGCGTTGCCGCCCGAACCCGCGCCTCCGGTGGAGATCCTGCCCCCGGAACCAGGGGCGCCACCGTCAATGTGGTATCCGCCGGTCCCTGCGATCATGCCACCGGTGCCGACTCTGCCGCCGGTGCCCATCATCATGCCGCCGGTGCCCATCATCATGCCGCCGGAACCGGCATGGCCGCCGCTTCCCGAGATCCCGCCGATCGCCGGAGTGCCGCCCGAACCGCCGGTGTCGTCGGTACCGTCGCTCCCTTCGAGGTCGAGCGGGGATCGCGCCCCGCAACCGAGCGCGAGTAAGATTCCCAACGGCAAGAGCAGTCTAGTGGAGATGGATTTCATGCGTGCTTCCTCAGAGTCGAGCCAAGTATTCCATGGCTCAGGCGGTTATGGTCCACTACTTTGAGCTCGACCAAGGACCTCCGCCCATTTCGCGGCCTACGGCTCGGTGGCGGGCCTGGTGTGAGCAATCACACACATGGATGGTCTAGCTTCCCATTTGAGGCCAAAATAGGGTCTAATAGAGTTCATGCGGTTTCTTGCCCTCTTCGCTCTGGCGGTTCTCGCGGTCACCTGCGGGCCTTCTCCTGACGCGAAGTTGCCTGGCTTTGTCGGCAGCTCCGGGAGGACCGGTTCGACGGGCATGGGCGGCACCACCGGCTTCGGTGGGACGACAACGGTGGGCACGGGTGGCAAGGGATCCGGTGGCACCACCGTGACCGGGACAGGTGGACGGATGTTCGGCTCCGGGGGCGTCACGGGCGCCGGCGGCGCGGGCGCCGGGGGGCAGACGACGGGAACCGGCGGGCGAACGACAGGCGCTGGCGGGCGGACCACCGGCACGGGTGGGACGACGGTCGGCACGGGCGGACGGACGACGGGCGCGGGCGGCACCACCCTCGGCGGGACCGGAGGCAGAATGGGCGGCACTGGCGGTACCACGGTCGCGCGGGATGCGGGCGCCGACCGCGTGACAGGAACTGGCGGCAGCACGGGAACGGGCGGAGGCACGGGCGGGCGCGATGCTGGCACGACGGCCGGCGACGCCGCTTCGAGCTGCTTCACCACCATCGTGAACAACGGCTACGCATGCGGTAGTGCCCCGGCGTGCAGTGCGTGCAAGGTCAATGGAGTCGCGAAGGAGGCCGAGTGCCAAAACGGTATCGACTGCATGGCTGCGGCGGGGCCGAGCTGCGACAACAACTGCCAGCTCACTTGTCTCAATTCTGCTGGGGATGCGCAGGTCGGGGCCTGCATCAAGGCCCTCCAAACCGCCGCATGCGGCGGCACAGGCTGTTAGTGCGGCCGAAAAAGCAGCCCCACGTCGT
>JADGRD010000089.1 GCA_017881285.1 Pseudomonadota bacterium
GTGCGCTTTGCGCTCGCGCTCGAGGGCTTCGAGCTCACGCGGAGTCCGCACGATCCAGCCCGAGAGTGGCGCCGAGCCGATGACCAGCCGGGCGGCGGCGGTGAGCGGATCCGGGGCCAGCAGAACCTCCGCGCCGGCCGCTTGCAGCGCATCGCCGAGCTCGCCTGCCGGCGCGAAGAGGCCGATCCGCGCGCCCCGCAGCGGCCGCGGCGCGCGCGATTCCAGCGCCTCGGCGTGCGCCACGACCTGGCCGATGACGAAGATGGCTGGGGGCCGGATGCCGCTCGATTTCGCGACGGCGGCCAACTCGGAGAGTGGGGCGCGCACCGAGCGCTGGCCAGGCAGGGTTCCCTGCGCGATGACCGCGGCCGGGGTCGACGGGTTCATGCCGCCGGCGATCAGGGCGGCGCTGACCTCGGCCAGGGTGCTCACGCCCATGTACCCGACCAGGGTGGCGTGGGTGTCTTGCGCCAGCAGATCCCAGCGGACCTGCGGCGCGCCGCCTTCATGGCCGGTGACGAAGCTCAGGCGAACCGCCTCGCCTCGATAGGTCACCGGGATGTCGGCCGCGGCGGGCACCGCGATGCCGGCGGTGACGCCCGGGATTGCTTCGCAGGGAATGCCCGCGCCGCGGAGGGCGGCCAGCTCTTCGCCGCCGCGAGCGAAGACGAACGGGTCGCCACCCTTGAGGCGCACCACCCGCTTGCCCATGCGGGCGAGCCGCAGGAGAAGCGCGTTGATTTCTTCCTGCGGCACCGGATGGTTGCCGGCCTCCTTGCCCACGGGATAGAGCTCGACGGTGTCGGGCAGATCGAGCGGGAGCGTCGGGATCGACAGGCGATCGTAGACCACGGCGTCGGCGGAGCGCAGGCGGTTCATGCCCGCGACCGTGATGAGGCCGGGGTGGCCGGGGCCGGCGCCGACGAGCGAAACGTGGCCGAGCGGGGCTTCCGCGTCCGCGCGAGGGGCGGAGCTGCCCGCGGGCAGGCTCCATTCGGCCTCTTCCCGCTCGCTCGGCACGCGGACCGCGAGGGTGTGCGGCTCGACGGTGCCGGCGAAGAACCGGTCGTAGCAGGCGTCGGCCTCGGCGGCGGACAGGCCGCGCGCGGTGACCCGTTGCCGGAAACGCTTCGCCGCTGCCATCCAGTCCGCCCAAGCCGGGCCGATCCTTCGTTCGAAGATCTCGCGCAGCCGTCGTGCGGCGAACGGCGCCCCGCCGCCCGAACCGATGGCGAGGTGCAGATCCCCGCGCCGCATGCTGGCCGGCAGATGGAAGTCGCACAGCTCGGGGACATCCGCGACATTGACGAAGATGCCGCGCGCGCGCGCGGCGCCCGCTACCTGCGCGTCGACGGCGCGATCACCGGTGGCCGCCAGCACCAGCCGGCAGCCCTCCACGTCGGTCTCGACGAACCGTCGTGCATGCAGCCGGATCGCACTCTCGGCGGCAAGCCGCGCGACGGGATCGATCGCAGTGGGCGCAACAACCGTCACCGACGCACCTTCGGACAAGAGTTGCAAGAGCTTGCGGTGCGCGATCCGCCCCGCCCCAACCAGGAGGCAGGGGCGACCGCGCAGGTCGAGCATCAGCGGGTACATGGGGCGGGCGTTTCCTCTTGCCCCTATTCATAGCACTTTCGATTGGCCGCCTTGCCGTCGACGAGAATCGCGCGTGACAGCATATCGTGCACGCCGCCGACCGCGATGTCCTCTTTATGGTGCTCCATCAATTGGGCCAGCTGACGCTTGCAGTTGGCGCAGGCGGTGGCCACGTACTCCGCGCCCGTGGCCTTGATCTGCTCATGCTTCTTGACCCCGGACACGGTCATGCGGAACTCCAGAATCTCGTTCATGGCGGCCAGCCCGCCGCCGCCGCCGCAGCACCAGTTCTCGGCACCATGCGGGGTCATCTCGCGGACCTTCGTACACGCGGCGCGGAGAATCACCCGCGGCGCCTCGATGATGTTACAGGATTTCGCGAAATTGCAGGGGTCGTGGTAGGTGACGGACTCGGGGTTCTTGCTCTTGTCGAACTGCAGCTTGCCGGCCCGGATCTGTTCAGCAGTCCATTCCATGCAGTTGATTACCTGGAACGGCAGGTCCCCCCACCACTTGCTGGATTCCATCATGCGCTTCATGACCCGATGGGCGTGACCGCATTCTCCCATGAGCAGAACCTTGACGCCGAGCCGCTTGGCCTCGTCGACGCAGGCCTTGTTGGTCGCCTTCATGTGGGCGTCGTTGCCCGTGAAGAGGCCGTAGTTGGCGCCATCGAAACACTTGGAGCTCATGGTCCACTTGTCGCCCATGCCCAGCACGTGGAAGACCTTGGCGACGCCCATGGTGGCCTCGATGTTCACCAGCGCATCTCCTGAAGGCGGCAGGTAGAAGTACTCGGCCCCCACGACATCCACCGGGATCTTGATGTCGACTCCGTGCTCTTCGCGCATCTCCTCCTCGATGAACGCGATCGCCGCGTTGAACGCGTCGGGCGAAGCACCGTCGGTGTTGTGGGTATCGAGCGCGGTCTTGACCACCTTCTGCAGTCGGGCGGGCGTCCTGCCCAGCCCATCCAGAATCGTGCGTCCTTTGCGCGTGATGACCGAGTTGTCGATGCCGACTGGGCAGAACTGGGCGCAGCGCCGGCACGTCGTGCACGAATAGAAGATGTCCTGCCACTCCTCGAACTCGGCTTGGTCGAAATCCTTCGCCCCGGCCAGCCCACCGAAGATCTTGCCCGCCAGGGTGTTGTGCCGCTTGTAGAGACTGCGGATGAGGTCGGAACGATGGGCGGGATTGTACTTCGGGTCCTTCTTGCCGTAGTAGACGGTGCAGACTTCCGCGCACGTGCCGCACTTCGCGCACATGTCCATGTAGAGCCGGAGAGCCCGCGGGCCACCCTTGATGGCGTTGACGCCTTTGAGGACGGGTTCCTGGTCGCTCATGGCTGACTCCCCTTGATGAGGGAAAACGTGAAGAAGAACCCACCGAAATGCATGAGTTTCGAGAACGCAATGTAGAGGACCAGAAGTTGCGCAAAAAAGAGATGGAGGAGAAACGTCGGTGGCAGCGAAACCGCCGGTGAGAGCGTGAGCAACGAGGCGGCCCATGCGCGCGTCGCGGCCAAGTCGACGTGGCTTGCACCGAAACGCATGAGATCGCCGGTGGTGATGACCGCGACCAGCAGCAACAGCGCCAGGAAGTCGGGGGTTTTCGAAATCTCGCGCACGCGCGCGACGAGCATCCGGCGGCCGAGCAAGAGCAGCACCGTGGCGATGAGCACGACACCCGCGAAACCACCCGCGACGGCGGACAGCATGGCCATGCCGGCGGCGCCGAGCCCGACGGCGGCCAGCCCGCGATCGATCACCCCGGTGGCGACGCGCAGGTGGCCGATGAACGCGAGGGCCAAGGCCACATGGAAGGACCAGGCGAAGATCCACAGGGTCTTGTCCCCACGAAAGAGGCTGGGGAAGAACAGGGCCTCTTTGACGAGCGCCCCCCAACTCGCTCCCTGTGTCGGGTAGAGGGTCATCGACGCCGGTTGCGGCACGCGCCGCCAGGTCAAGAGCCGATAGACGACGCCGACGACAAACACGACCGCGGCGAGGTAGGGCAGAACGCCGCCGACGAGAAACGCGCTATTGCCCATGTTTGCTACCTCCTGGCGGAACCAGATTTCTCTGCGATCTCCTCCAGCCTCTGTGCCCTCTCTGGTTCATTTCCGTTCCTTGGCGTGGCACTGCCAGCACGACAACGTGACCGCGGCTTGCGCGTGGCACTTGTCGCAGAACTCGGTCGCCTTGCCGTGGCAGCCGAGGCAGGTCTCGGTCAGGCTGATGCGCACGGCGTGGCCGTCGGGCTTCTCGTGAACACGGTCCCCGAAACGGACCACGCGCTCGCGCCAGCTCGCGAGCAGCGTGGGATGGTTCTTGCGCATCTCTTCCCGCGGCTCGATGCAGCGGTCGCCGGCGACTGGCTTGGGCAGAGCCTCGGTTTTCACCCCGCGGGCCGACCCCAGCCAGAGGGGGCCGGCCACCACGAGGCAGAGGATAGCGAGACCGCCGATGATCCTGCCGCCGTCGAGCATCGGCTATGCCTCCCCTCCGATCGGCTCTTGCCGCAAATTGTGGGTGCGCGGCTTGCCGCCCTTCATGACCAGCGCGTTGCCGACCAACTCGTGCAGACCGGCAACGCGGACGCCGGGAGCCCAGTAGTCGCACACCGTGGTCAGCGTGGCGCGGTCGATGGCGCAGATGGTGACCAGAGTGTTGACCCCGTGCGCGTCACGGACCTGCGCCACCGCCTTGCCGCGGCCCATGCCGGCACGCAGGCGCACCTCCATGTTCTCGTCGGCGCCCAGGCCGGCGCCACCCCCGCAGCACAGCGTGCGTTCGCGAATCGTGTCCGCCGCCATTTCGTGGAAGTTGCGGCAGACCTCGCGCAAGACCGCGCGCGGCTCTTCGAGCAGGCCCATGGCGCGCGCTGGATTGCAGGAGTCGTGAAAGGTGGCGATCACGCCGGCATTTCTCGCCGGGTCGAGCTTGAGCCGGCCGTGGGCGATGAGGTCCGCAGTGAACTCGGCGATGTGGATCATCTTGGTGCCGCGGGCGTGCTCGAAGCGAGTTCCCGTGATGGGCGAGGTGGGAACCTCGAGGAAATCCGCCGGGCCGTTCATGGTGTCCATGTACTGGTGGACCACCCGCCACATGTGCCCGCACTCGCCGCCCAGGATCCACTTCACGCCCAGCCGCCTGGCCTCGGCGTAGATCTTGGCGTTCAGCCGCTTCATCAGCTCGGGCGAGGCGAACAGGCCGAAATTTCCACCCTCCGAGGCGTAGGTGCTGAAGGTGTAGTCGAGGCCGAGCTCGTGGAAAAGCGCGAGGTATCCCATGGCGGTGTAGGTGCCGGGGTCGGCCATGAGGTCGCCCGAGGGCGTGACGAAGAGGATCTCGGCGCCCTGGCGATTGATCGGTACCTCGACGCGAATCCCAGTCACTTCCTCCAGCTCGTCGGCGAGAAACTCGAGCGAGTCCTTGATCCCTTGGGGCTGGATGCCGAGGTGATTGCCCGTGCGGTAGCAATTGGCCACCGGCTCCATGACCCAATTGGCGGAAATTCCTAGCCGCAGCAGCAGATCCCGCCCCAGCATGGTGAACTCGGCGGTGTCGATGCCGTAGGGACAGAACACGGCGCACCGCCGGCATTCGGTGCACTGGAAGAAGTACTTGAACCACTCCTTGATCACTTGCGGGGTCAGCTCGCGCGCGCCCGCGAGCTCGCCGAGGATGCGTCCGGAGGTGGTGAAGTACTTGCGGTAGATGGAGCGAAGCAATTCCGCGCGCAGCACCGGCATGTTCTTCGGATCGCCGCTGCCGATGAAGAAGGGGCACTTCTCGGCGCAGGCCCCGCAGCGCACGCAGGTGTCCATCATCAAACGCAGCGTCCGCGACCCTTCCAGACGCTCGCGCAGCCCGTCGAGGACGATCTTCTGCCAGCCCTCGGGTAGCTGCCAGTCCTCGTCGAGCGGCGACCAAGCGTGGGCGCTTGGCAGGCCCAGGGCTTCGAGGTTCTTGGGCTTGGCGGGATGGAGGAATTCGCCGGCATGGAAGGTGACCGGATTGCGCAGCCACGCGCCCGGCGGCGGAGCGTACTCGACGCGCTCCAGCGTCGACCTCTCGTAGAACTCGGGCTGATCGGGCTTGCGCTGCGCCGCCATGTTACTCTTTCTCGACGGGCAATCCCGCCTCGATCATGCGGTCGCGAAAGGCGGCCTCGTAGTCTGCGTAGTGCAGGACCTCGACCCGGGGATTGCGTGCGTTGATGTAGCGTTGCTCGCGGTTGTTGTTGGCCAGGGTCAGGGTCGGGCTCAACAGAGCTCCGGGCAAGTGCATCAGCTTGCTCAGTGGGAAGTAGACGAGCAGGGTTCCGACCGAGAAGACGTGCGCCAGCAACCAGAAATCAGCCCGGGCCGGCAGCACCAGCTTGCCGGCCGCGAGGCCGAGAGCAAACTGCTGGACGGCGGTCACGTCGGTCCGGGTGAGGTGTCTCATCACGATGCCGGTGACGGCGATGGCGAGGAGCAGAAAAAGGGGAAAATAGTCGGCGGCCAGGGAGATGGTGCGCACGCGCACGAGCGCGAGGCGACGGCCCAGCAGGAAGAGCAGGGCGAGCAGCAAGATCACGCTCGTGGCGTGGACCTTGGGTAGGAACATCTCCGTCGCTACGTCGAAATCCTCGAGCCAGGCCACGAAGTGGGGCGCCGGCTGCAGGAACATGCGCAGGTGCCGGAGCGCGACGATGGCGAGCGCGCCGTGAAACGCAGCCGCGCCGAGCCAGAGCCAGCGGGCCATGCCGTGCGCCAGCCCGCGGCCCAGCCTTGGAGCCGTGGGCGTGGCGCGAAAGAGGGGACGGAGCAGGAACACATCCAGCAGCACCCGTATCACCACTTCGAACATGGAATGGGGATTGTCGAAGCGGCGGCGAGGCAGGGTTGGCAGTCCGCGCTGCTGCCCCGTCGTGAGTGGCACACGAAAGGGCACCGGCGCTCGCATCCAGCGCGCGACCTTTGCAACGAAGAGGACGACCAGCGCGAGGGGCGCCAGCCCCAGCGGCAGGAGCAGGACGGGCCAGTGCGATCCGAGCAGCCACGCCATCAGAGCGGGAAGCGCGCAGGCCACGGCCACCGCGGCCAGGGCGCCGCCGATGTGCACGGCCAGGTGTCGACCCGTCCCGGGCACGAATGCCTCACACGCAGCCGGTCGGCTTCGGCAGCCCCGCGGCCTTGCACGCCCCCTTGGCCGGGCCGGTCGGGAACAGCTCGTAGACCTCGCTGAGCTTCATCCCGACCTCTTTGCACATCTTGCGGATCATCGGCGCGATGCCGAATTTGCCGTAGTAGTCGCGCAAGTAGTTGATGAGCTGCCAGTGCTTTTCGGTCAGAGCGGTGACGCCTTCCGTTGCCGCGAGGGCGGCCGCGACGCTTTCACTCCACCTGGTGGGCTCCTGGATGAATCCGTCCTCGTCGATCTCGATTTGTGCTTCTTGAACCGTAATGAATGCCACGGTGATCTCCTCTTGCGGCTGGGTTTTCTGCCATTGCGGCCCGCGCCTCGCGGGCCACGCGAACGAAAGCCGGCGCCCAATCCGGCGCCCCGGGGGCAAACACGTGCAGATAGCTTGCAAACACGCGGCCCACCACGATGCCGTCGCGGCCGCCGCCGACCCCGACCCCGGATTGCAGCGCGAGCGCGGTCGGCAGCGGCGCGCGGTCCTCGAGCAGGCGCGAGTAGTGGAACTCGTGGCCGCGCAGCCGGGCGCCGCGGGGAAAGAACGGATTGTCGCCGTCCACGTACGCTTCGACGTACCCGTGGCCCTGCGGACGTCCAGTCTGCTCTATCTCGACGGGCAGGGCGCCGACCATGGGGTAGCGTTCACCACGGCAGCGGAGAGCGGACGCGAGATACATCAGCCCGCCGCACTCGGCCCACACCGGCAGCCCCGCGGCGATGCGGGCCGCGAGCACGGTCCGGAATCGCGTGTTGGCCGCCAGTTCCGCGGCGTGCTCCTCGGGATAGCCGCCACCCGCATAGAGCGCGTCGATGGCGGGTAGCTCGGCATCCCGGAGGGGGGAGATCGGTACGAGCTGCGCCCCGTGGGCCTCGAGCGCCGCCAGGTTTTCCGGGTAGTAGAACGAGAAGGCGTCGTCTTTGAGAATGCCTATGTGTACTGGCGGCTCGGCGGGGGGCCGCTTGCCTCGCAGGGTGGCCGGCAGAGGCAAGCGTGGCGCCTCGTCGGCCAGGAAACGGAGGGATTCGACGTCCACGCCCAGCTCGATGGCGTTCGCCATCGCCTCGAGGACGCGTTCGCGGTCCTCGCGCTCGGCGGGCATGACCAGGCCGAGGTGGCGTGATGGAAAGGCGTCGAAGGACAGTCGCGGAATCGCGCCGAGCACCGGCACGCGCGTGGCACGCGCGATGGCCTCGCGGATGATGCGCTCTTGCCGGCTACTGCCCACGCGGTTCAGGATGACGCCGGCCAAGGGCAACCCCGGATCGAGGGCGAGACAGCCGAGCACCAGGGCGGCGACGGTTCGCGTGGACTTGCTCGTGTCCACGACCAGGACAAGCGGCGCCCGAATGCGTTTCGCCAGCTCGGCGGTGGAGTGCGTGCCCTCGGCATCGAGCCCATCGAAGACGCCACGGTTTCCCTCGACGACGGCGATGTCGGCTCCACTGGCGCAGACCAGCGCGTCGATGATTGACTCGCGCGGCATGAGGAAGGTGTCGAGGCTCTTGGCCGCGCGGCCCGCGGCGGCGCCGAGCCAGGCCGGGTCGATGTAGTCCGGGCCCTTCTTGAAAGGCGCCACGTCGAGCCCCCGCCGGCGCCAGGCGCGAATGAGGCCGGCGGACACCAGGGGCTTGCCGGCGCTCCCGGCGAGGCCGGCGATGACGATTCTGGGCAGGGCGAAGGAAGCCACCATGTCGCTCCGCTAGCTCATCTCCAGGAATCCCGCGGGGCATTCCTCGGCGCACTTCCGGCAACCGTCGCACTTGTCGGTGTTGATGGCGAAGTACCGCCCCGGCTGCGCGTCCGGCAAGCGGCTCATGCAGCCTGGGGTGCAGTACATCCAGCAGCGCTCGCAGCCGAAGCAGTTGCCACACGACAGGCACCGGCTGGCTTCGCTCAACACCGCCGAGACATCTTGGTCGAGCTCGAGCTCGCTCTGCGGACTGGACAGGCGATCTTGCACCGGCGCGAGCCGGCGCTGCAGGCGCGGTCGCGGGTCGTAACACTCGAGCTTGAGCCGGCTGCCCGGCACCTCGGCGGGTTTGCTGGCCTCGGGCAGCGGCTGGCCGCGCAGTTCGGCGTCAATCGACAGCGCCACTTGTCGCCCTTGGCCGATGACCACCGCGGCGAAGCTCGGCGTGACCGCATCGCCGCCGCGCCACACGCCTTGGGCTCGGGTTTTGCCCTGGTCGTCGGTCTCGAACTGCTGTTCGTTGCCCTTGAAGATCCGGTTCACGTTGGGCTTCTGGCCCAGCGCCAGGATGATGGTGTCGGCGCGCAGCTCGTAGCTCTTGCCCGCGACGGGGAGCAGCGTGGCAAAGCCGCTCGCGTCTTTTTCCCCCAGCTCCACCCGCTGGACCAGGGCGGAGTCCACCCCGCCCATGACGTTTCGGACCACCGAGTTGAGCGTGGTCATGAACTCGATCTCGACGCCTTCCGCCATGGCCTCGCGCAGGTCGTCGTCGATGGACTCGTTCTCCTGGCGCAGGAGGGTGATGACGCCCGTGCCGCCCAGGAGGCGCGCGCAGACCCGGGCTGCGTCGAGGGCCGAGTTGCCACCTCCCGCGACCACGACGTACTTGCCGATGGCCGG
>JADGRD010000728.1 GCA_017881285.1 Pseudomonadota bacterium
TCCACGTGGACAGCGACCTGGTGGGCGACGCGCTTGCCGCCGACGCGATCTTCTCGGGGGCGGGCGCCGGCATGGGCGCGCTGGCCAGCCGGCGCGCGGATGGGCCAGTGTGGGGCATGCTCGGCGCGGGGACGGCCGGGCTCGTCCTCGGCAGTACCTTGCACGACGCCATCGACTTCGAGCGGAGCAGCGGCCTTCTCACCTTTGGCGCGCTGGAAGGACTGTGGGCCGGCGCCTGGTTGCCGTACGTGCTGCGCCCATCGTCGGAGGTGACCGATATGGATCACGTCGCCGGCGTGGCCGCGGGCGGCCTGGGCGGCCTCGGACTGTCTCTGGTGGCTTCCAGCGCGGGCACCCCCGGCGGCAAGCGCCTGGGCATGGTCGGTGTCGGGAGCGCCATTGGCGCTTCGCTGGCCGGAGGCTCGGTGCTGCTTTCCGAGAACCTGCACGACCAGCGCGGCGTGGGCATCATGCTGGGCGGCACTGCCGCGGGGCTCGGCCTGGGCGCGCTGGTGTCGCCATGGGTGCCTCTCGATGGTAGTCGCGGCTTGCACATGCTGGGCGGCGCGAGCTTCGGCCTGGCCGAGGGCCTGGCCTTCGGCTGGGCCAGTCGCGCCACCACCTCGAGCGAATACGCGGGCGCGGCGCTCATCGGGGCCGGCCTGGGTGCAACCCTCGGCCTGGCGAGCAGCGCGGATGCGAGCGGCCTCAACATGCAGCAGGCGCTGGTCGCCAGCGGCTTCTCGGCGTGGGGCGGTTGGGTCGGCTCGTTCGCCGGCGCATTCGCCAACCGCGACCCGCACGAGGTCGTGCTGGGCGGGCTCGCGGCCGCGAACCTCGGCTTCTTCGCCGGATACGGCGCTCTTCGCTACGATCTGGTCGAGCCGCGCGATTTTGGCTGGCTGAGCCTGGCCGGCGCTCTGGGCACCGCGCTCGGCGGCGGGGCGGGAGCCGTGTTCTCGACCGCGTCGGATCCGCGCCCGGTGCTCGCCGGTCTAGCCCTGGGCCCCGTGGTCGGTATCGGCACCGGCGCGCTCATCGTCCCGCACCTGCACCACAAGGCCGAGACCAGCGCTGCGTTCCTTCGGCCGACGAAGGTGGCCGGCGCGCGCTTCGAGCTGCCCTCGGACAGCGAGGGCAAGCAACGCAACTCCGCCGACGTGCTCGCGGAGCGGAAGCCGTCGCGCATCCTCGCGGGCCTCAAGCTCGCGCAACGGAACCTCTTCGACGTGACCAACTGGACGCCGGTCTTCGGCTCCTTGCCGCCGCCGCCCGGCGATCCGAATCCGGCGCCGTTCTTCATGGGTGTGTCGGGCGGGTTGAGGTAGGGGGTGGTTCGGCCGGCGGCATCTTCCGACCATCGACCCACTCAAGGACAACCTGCTGGGGCCTCTTCACCGCAAGAATTCCGTACCGACCAAGGCGGTTTCTGGCTGGGCGCGATGGTGGCTCGATAGAGAACCAGATGGGCGCCGCTCGGCTACCTCTCGTCGTGCGAAGCGAGTAGTCTGGACGTGAGAGGTCTGCCTTGCCGGCAACGCACTTCGCACGCGCTTTGATCTTCGCACTCGCCTCCGTGGCGTTGGTGGCTTGCGGGCGGACTTCGCTTCACCGTCCCGAGGCCCACCCACCGCCGTTTGCCTGCGCGCAGGAACTGCTCGCTGGCGGGGTCTCGCGAGCCACCTCCGACAGCTCAGGCCTGGTCTCGCAGCGGGCGCTCGGCGCCGTGGCTCCTCGGCTCTGGATCGATTCGGGCGGCATTCGCTTCGTGGTGTACCGCGATGATATCCCGAGCGGGCGCGGCGAGGTCGTGCTGCGAGTCTTCAGTGCCACGGACGCGGCGCAGGCGCCTTCGCGCAAGCTATCGGACTTGGCGGGGGACTCGGCGGCTCCGGACATCGCGGGCCGCGGTCAGCTCGTCTCCGTGGTCTGGGTCGAGCGGCAAGGCACGGTGCACGCTCTGTTGGCAAGGACCTCGTCGGACGGGGGCGACACGTTTTCCCCCGCCGTGCGGGTTTCCACCAGCGTGAATCCCTACGCTCAACCGCGAGTCGCAGTGGACGCCCAGGACCGCGTGGTGGTGGTGTGGGACGGCCCGAGCGATTCGGCGGACGGCAGCCGACCCCTCTTTGGGGCTCGCTCGAACCCCGGCGGCGGCCGGTTTTCGGATCCGGTCACGCTGGCAAGGATCGAAGGCCTCGGGGAGGTAGCGCTGGCAGTCGCTTCGTCGCAAGTCTTCGTGGGATGGGCGGAGGGACTCACGATAGAGGGGGGACACGTGGTGGAATTCGTGCACTCGGATGCAAGCGGCGAAGTGTTCTCTAGCCCCAGGGGAGTCCGTGGAGAAACGTTTACCGGGCCCGCGTTGCTCGCGGACGACACGGCTGGCCTGCTGCTCTTGTGGTCGTCGGGAACCACCACGACCGGCTCCCCGCAGTCACTCGGCGTCGTGCTCAGTCGGTCGCTCGACGGAGGCGATAGTTTCGCAGATCTCGGCACCCTCGACGAAGCCTCAGCATCGAATTTGCAGCTTGCGGGCAACCCCGCCGGTGAACTGTGGGCGGCGTGGCAGTCTTGTTCCATTTCCGGGTCCTGCGAGACCCAGGTGAGCCACCTCAAGAACCATGCGACGGCGCCGTTCGCCCGCGGCGTGATTCACCCGGACGTGAGCGCGGGCTCGCAGCTCGAGATTCGCGCGCTCGGAGTCTCGTCGAGCGATCTCGACGTGTTGTGGTCGGGACGGCCGGGCTGGTTCGAAGACGTCTTCTCATCGACGCTCGACCCGGGCCAGGCCGAGGCGGATGTC
>JADGRD010000090.1 GCA_017881285.1 Pseudomonadota bacterium
CACAGGCGGCGGCCTCGGCCACCGACCAGTCGCGCTGGTTGATGAAAGCGTAGCGGACCTTCCCCCCCGCATCGATGAGGAACGACTCGGGGAACTTCGACGTGCCGAAGCTGGCAGGAATCTTGCGGCTCTCGTCGCGCACCACCGTCGCCGCCGTGCCCTTGGCATAGAACTTCTTGAGCGCGTCGACATCCTCGTCCACACTGACGACGAGCACCGTCGCCTTGTCGCCGATGCGGCGGGCGAGGCTCTCGAGGGACGGGGCTTCCTCGACGCACGGGGGACACCAGGTAGCGAAGAAGCTGACCAGCACCGGTCGGCCGCGCAGCTTGCGCATGGACACCGGGTTCCCGCGGAGATCGGGCAAGGTGAAGTCGGCTTCGAGCGCGCGCAAACTGGCCGAGAGAGGGGTGGGGCGAAGCGCGCTGCACGCGCCGTCGGCGGCGGACTTCACCGTCGAAGCGGCGCCGGTCATGAGGAGCACGAGCGCGACGCCCGCGGCGCCGGCGGCGGCCACGGCCGCCAGGAGCTTCCGCTTGCTACTAGTTGGCCTTGGCCTTGGCTTTTCCGCCACCCTTCAGCTCCGCCTCGACGATCTTCTTGAAGGCGTCGACGGGCTGCGCGCCGGAAACCAACTGGCCGTTGACGAAGGCGGCCGGCGTGCCCGAGACACCCAGCTCCGAACCCTGCTTCATGTCCGCCTCGATGGCCGCGGCGAACTTGTGACTCTCGATGGCAGCCTTGAACTTGGGCATGTTGAGCCCGATTTCCTGCGCATACTTCTCGAGGTCCGCAGCGGTGAGGGCCGACTGGTTCTTGAAGAGGATCTCGTGCATCTGCCAGAACTTGCCCTGCTCGTGCGCCGCGAGCGCGGCCTCCGCCGCGGGCTTGGCCTTGTCGTGGAACGAGAGCGGGAAGTTCTTCCACGCCACGCGCACCTTGCCCGGGTAGAGCTTCTCGAGCTCCACGATGGACGGCTCGACGCGACCGCAGAACGGGCACTGGAAGTCCGAGAAGAGCACGACCGTGATGGGCGCGTTCTTGGGCCCGCGCGCCGGAGCGCTGCCGACCTCGACCTTTTTGGCCGGGCCCGGCGCGGGCTCGCCGCCTGCCGACGGCGGGGCTCCCCCGCCCACCTCGGCCTTGGCCGTCTTCATGATGGCCTCGTAGACCTTGGCTTTGCCGCCCGCCTTCTTGGCCAGCTCCTCGGCCTTCTTCAGCTCTTCGTCGATGGCCGCCTTGAACCGCTCGAACGGCTGCGCACCCGACAAGAAATGGCCGTTGATGAAGAAGGCCGGCGTGCCGCGGGCGCCGATCTTGCCGCCCATGGCCGCCTCGGCATCGATGGCCTCCGCGATCTTCTTGTCCTCGAGGGCGGCCTTGAACTTGCCCATGTTGAGCCCGATCTCCTGCGCATACTTCTCGAGATCGGCAGCGGCCAGGGCCGACTGGTTCTTGAACAGTTTCTCGTGCATCTGCCAGAACTTGCCCTGCTGGTTGGCGGCCATGGCCGCGATGGCCGCGGGCTTGGCGTTGTTGTGGAAGGGCAGCGGCAGGTTGCGCCACGCGACGCGCACCTTTCCGGCGTACTCCTTCATGATCTGGTCGATGGTGGGCTCGACGCGCGAGCAGAACGGGCATTGGAAATCGGAGAACTGCACGATGGTGACCAGGGCGTCCTTGGCGCCCTTGATCGGCGCGCCCTTGACCTCGGCCTTGTAGACCTCGCTGGGCTGCGGCTCGCCGGGACGTGCCTCTTCCTTCTTGGGGGTAGCCTTGTCGAGCCCGTCCTTGATGATGGCGGCGTAGAGGCCCGCGCGCGGCGTACCGGAGGCGATCTTCGCGTCGACCCGCTTGATCTCCTCGTCGATGGCGTTCTTGAAGCTGTCGAGCGGATAGGCGCCGGAGAAGGCGTGGCCGTTGATGAAGAACGCGGGCGTGCCGCCCACGCCGAAGTTGGTGCCCATCTTCATGTCGGCCTCGACCGCGGCCTTGGTCTTGGGATTGTCGACCGCGGCCTTGAACTTGGGCATGTCGAGGCCAATCTCACCGGCGTACTTGTCGAAGTCGGCCGGCGAGAGGGCATTCTGGTTGGCGAAGAGCTTGTCATGCATCTCCCAGAACTTGCCTTGCTCGGCGGCGGCGACGGCCGCGATGGCGGCGGGCATGGCGTTGTTGTGGAAGGGCAGCGGGTAGTGGCGGAAGCTGAGCTGCAGATCGTCCTTGTAGAGCTTCTTCAGCTCATCCAGGGTGCCCTTGGCGCGCGAGCAGTACGGGCACTGGAAGTCCGAGAACTCGATGAGCGTGATCTTCGGTTCCTTGCCGCCGACCTGCGGCGCCGTCCCCGGCTCGATCTTGAACACTTCGGGACCGATAGGGATCCTGGGCGGCGGGGCCGGCGGGGTCGGCGTGCCGAGTCCCTTGCCCTCGCCCTTCATCAACGCGGCGAACACCTTGCCCGAGGAAACCCCCTTCTCCACGAGCTTCTTGCCGCGCGCGAGCTCGTCGTCGACCGCCGACTTGAACTGTTCGTAGGGCACGGCACCACGAATCGGACGGCCGTTGACGAAGAAGTTCGGGGTGCCCTGTACGCCCAGCTTCTTGCCCAGCTCGAGGTCGTCGTCGACCCTCTTCTTGGTCGCGGGCGAGTCGATGTCCTTCTTGAACTTGGCCACGTCAAGGCCGATCTCCGCGGCGTATTTCTCGAGGTCCGGGCGCTTCAGGTTCGCCTGGTTCTTGAACAGGATGTCGTGCATCTGCCAGAACTTGCCTTGGGCCTCGGCGGCCACCGCGGCCTGCGCCGCCAGCGGGGCATCGCTGTGGAAGGGCAGGGGGTTGTGCTTGAAGAAGAACCGAACCTTGTCCGGGTACTCCTTGATGAGCTTGTCCATGGTCGGCAGCACGCGGCTGCAGTACGGGCACTGGAAGTCCGAGAACGCAACGATGGTGACCTGTGCCTTGCTCGACCCCCTGGCCTTGCCGTCGAAGGGCACGCACTTACGCTCGACGTCATCCCCGGCCACGGCGGCCCCTGGCGTCGTGCAGGTGAACTTGGCCGCGGCGCCGCCGCCGATGTTCCAGTTGCCGCGCCCCAGGAAATACCCGCCGGTGACTGCACCGATTGCCAAGACGAAGATGATGACGTTGCGAACCATGAAATGTCTCCTTCGACGCTCTCCGGAAGTGTCCCGCGTGGGAAGTAGGGAGTCTGCCAGTGCCCAGGGACAGAGTCGAACTGTCTACACACGGATTTTCAGTCCGTTGCTCTACCAGTTGAGCTACCTGGGCATGGGCCGCTCGTCTAACATGGGCGGCCCATTCCCGCAAGACGCACCCCTTGCCGAGGCTGAGGCATTCCTTGCCCCCCAATCCGTGTCGCTGACGGATTGCGTTGTCAGGCACTCGCGTCAGCGGGACGTGTCAGCCGCCTGCAGGGTTCGGGCTGGCCGGGAGAAGACAGAATCTCGTCGAATCAGCGCCGACGGCGCGGCCGCTGGGGAAGGCCACGGCGCCGTCGATCTTGCGCGTCACCATGTCCGCGAACGGGTAGGCGACCAGCTCCGGCGCGTAGTATGTCGAGGAGATGCCGCCGAAGACGATGGGCAGCTCCGGGTGGATCTCCTTGAGCAGGCGCGCCACGGCCAGGCCGCCCCGGGCGTGGATCATTCAGTGCAGATCGATGCCGAAGAGGCCTAGTCGATCTTCCCCAGGGCGCGCGAGAGTGCTATCACTGCCGTCTGTCTCGGGGTAGCCCGGGACGCCTTGCGCCCGTAGCTCAGCTGGATAGAGCATCGGCCTTCGAAGCCGAGGGCTGGGGGTTCGAGTCCCTCCGGGCGCGCGGACCTGGCGAGCTTGACTTATGGAAGCTCTCTAGGCATACATTCGCTTCCCAAAATCTAGCGCGGGCGCATAGCTCAATTGGTAGAGCAGCGGACTCTTAATCCGTTGGTTGTAGGTTCGATTCCTACTGTGCCTACAATTTTCAGCCCACGAGCACCTGGGTCAGCGTTGCGGCGAAGTAGACCAGCGAAACGTAGCCGTTCAGGTTGAAGAAGGCGACGTCGAGGCGCGAGAGATCCGAGGGGCGCAGGATACTGTGCTCGTAGATGAAGATCGCGAGCACGGCGACCACGCCGAGGTAGTAGATCGCGCCCAAACCCGCGGCCTGTCCAGCGGCGAGCAACGCGAGCACGGTGCCGAGGTGCAGGGCCGCCGACAGCGCGAGCGCGGCCCGGACGCCGAAGCGCGCCGGGACGGAATGGATCCCGGCCTGGCGGTCGAAGTCGAGGTCGGCCAGGGCGTAGAGGATGTCGAAGCCGCCGATCCACGTCGCCACGGCGGCGACCAGCCAGATCGCCGGCATTCCCACCTCGCCGCGTACCGCGATCCAGGCACCTGCGGGCGCCACGCCGATGGCCAGCCCAAGAAACAGATGGCACAGCCAGGTGAAGCGTTTGGTGAAGGAGTAGCCGAGGACGAGCACGAGCACCACGGGCGAAAGCGAGAGGCACAGGCGCCCCAGGCTGGCGGCGGCGGCGACGAAGACCGCGGCGCTCGCGGCGGTGAGCAGCGCGGCCGCGAGAAGGGACACCTTGCCCGTGGGCAGCTCGCGGCCCGCGGTGCGCGGATTCCGCGCGTCCAGCCGGCGGTCCACGATGCGATTCCAGCCCATGGCGGCCGTGCGCGCGGCGGCCATGGCGACGAGAATCGCCAGCACCTGCGCGGCGGTGATGCCGTGCCCCCGCGCCGCGATGGCCGTGGCGGCCAGGGCGAAGGGCAGGGCAAAGACCGTGTGGCTGAACTTCACCATGCGGCCGAACGTTGCAACCACAGAGAGCACGGAGGTCTTGGAGGGCGCGGAGGATCCCGGCATCGCTAGAGCCACTCATAGCGCATGTTGCGCCGCCGTGGGGTGAAGCCGGCCCTGCGCACGTAGCCTTCGATCTCGGCGGCGGACAGCTTGAAGACCGCACCCGCCTGCGCGACCACGTTCTCCTCGATCATCGCGGAGCCGAAGTCGTTGCCGCCGAAACGCAGCCCGACCTGGCCGATGGCGGGCCCCATGGTCACCCACGAGACTTGCACGTTGGGGAAGTTGTCGAGGTAGAGCCGGGCCAGCGCCAGGTTGCGCAGGTAGCGCGTGGCCGAGGTGTCGCCGCGCAGGGGTAGCTTGGTGCCCTCGGCCTGGAAGCTCCAGCAGATGAAGGCCGTGAAGCCCGCGGTTTCGTCCTGCAGCGCGCGCAGCTTGTCGAGGTGGCCAACGAGGTGCGCGGCCTGCTCGCCGAAACCGAAGACCATGGTCGCGGTGGTGCGCAGGCCGATCCGATGCGCCTGGCGCATGACCTCGAGCCAGATCGCGACCGAGCACTTGCGCGGCGAAATGCGCCGCCGGATCTCGTCGTCCAAGATCTCGGCCCCGCCACCGGGAACGGAATCGAGCCCGGCGGCGACCAGGCGTTCGAGGACCGCGGGGATGGGCAGGTTCTCGCGCTCCGCGAGCTGGCGGATCTCCTCGGGCGACAGGCCGTGGATGGCGAGCGGGAAATTCGCCTTCATGAAGCGGAAGAGATCCTCGAAGTAGTCGAGGCCCAGCTCGGGATTGATCCCGCCCTGGAGCAAAACCTGGATGCCGCCCAGGTCGACGGTCTCTTGCAGCTTCACGGCGAGCTCGTCGCACGTCAGGGTGTGGACACGGCTGTCCCCTGGCGGGCGGTGGAAGTTGCAGAACTGGCAGGCCGTGGTGCACGCGTCGGTGTAGTTGACGTTGCGGTCGATGATGTAGGTAACCACGCCGTGGGGATGCAGCGACTTGCGGCGAGCGTCGGCCGCCCGCCCGAGATCGTAAAGGGACGCCGACTCGTGGAGGCGCACGCCCTCGTCGAAGGACAGCCGGCCGCCGGCCGCGGCGTCGGAAAGCAACCCATCAAGCGAACGCGGCGCACGAACCATGGGCGGCCTCGGCCGCGCCTCGCGGGCGTAGAAGCGAAGGGCGGGCTTGGCGCCGAACAGGCCGGCCGCGTAGCCCCGCTCGATGAACGCGGCGGCCCCGCACAGCTCGCTGGCCCCGAGCTCGTAGTGGATGTTCTGGGTCAGGTAGCGTACGCACACCTCGGCCTCGATGCGGTTTTCCTCGGCCCAGGTCCGGGCGATCTCCTCGCGATGGTCGAGGCCCAGGGCCAGGCTCTCTTGCAGGAGGGCGACGTCACCGGGCGCGAGCGCGTCCGGCCGGCCGATCCACGCGGCGTTGACCGAGGGCAGGCCCACGCGCTCGGTCCACTCGGCGCCCAGATCGTAGACGTGGGCGAAATGCTCGCTAGCCGAGAAGCACAGGTCGCCGATCAGCAGTCCGCCGCGTCGGCCGCCGACGAGCTGGGGAATGCGGTCATGCTCGGCGGGTTCATAGCGAGGCAGCACGCCGCGCTCACGCGAGAGAAGCCGCACCAGAACTTGCGACGTGCGCGAGGCCTCGTCGAGGACGATGGTTTCCATCTCCTCCCACGGCACCTCGCCGAGCAGCAGGACCGTGCGCACCGGTCCACGCGAGGCAATGGCGATGCCGGGCACGATGCGGAGCTCTTCCCCGGCGGTGGCGTAGCTGGCGATGGGCATGAGCCCCAGGTCAACCTCACCGCTTTCCACCGCGGCCGCGCAGCGCGAGGGGAAGTCGAACTGGATGTCGAAACGCCCCTGCCCCACCAGTCCGCGCTCGATGCCGTAGGTGATGGGACGCGTGTTGAGAAAGGAGACGGCGGAAAGCCGCAGGCGACGCACCTTCACACCGCCTCCTCGCCCGCCACGGGCGAGGCCAGCCCGTAGAAGGTGTCGCGCTCGACGGGAATGCGGCCGGCCGCGCGAATGATGCGCGCGATCTCGCCGGGCGCGAGGGCTTGCGGGGTTTGCGCGCCGGCCTGGTGGTAGATTTTTTCCTCGCTGACCGTGCCGTCGAAGTCGTCCGCCCCGAACCACAGCCCGGTCTGTGCGGTCGCGAGGCCGAGGCTCACCCAGTAGGCCTTGATGTGCGGGACGTTGTCGAGCAAGAGCCGGGCCACCGCCAGGGTGCGCAGGCTCTCGGCGGCCGTGGGCACCCGCTTGTCGCCCAGGGCGTTGTTCTCGGGATGGAACGGCAAGGGGATGAAGGCAAGAAAACCGCCGGTCTCGGCCTGCAGGTCACGCAGGCGCAGGAGATGCTCCGCTCGCTCGGCGAGGGTCTCGACCGTGCCGAAGAGCATCGTGCAATTGGACTTCATGCCCAGGCGGTGGGCCGTACGGTGCACTTCCAGCCACTCGTCGGCTTCGCATTTGTTGGGGCAGATGGCCTTGCGCACGCGCGGCGAGAGGATCTCGGCGCCGCCGCCGGGCAGCGAGTCCAGGCCCGCGCTCTGCAGGCGCCGCAGGACCTCCTCGATGCTCATGCCATAGAGGCGGTGGAAGAAGAAGATCTCCACGGCGGAGAAGGCCTTGATGGCGATGCCGGGCGCCACCGCCTTGAGGGCCAGCAGCAGGCCGGTGAAGTATGCGAAGGGCAGGCCGTCGTGCAAGCCACCGACAATGTGGACCTCGGTCACACGGTCACCGGCGGCGAGGCGAGCGCGCAGCTTGCCCACGGCCTCGTCGATGCCGAGCACGAAGGCGCCCGCGTCGTGGGCCGACCGTCGCGAGAACGAACACAGCTTGCACGCGGACACGCAGACGTTGGTCGGGTTGATGTGCAGGTTGCGGTTGAAGTAGGTGCGACTGCCGTGCAGCCGCTCGCGCACCTGGTTGGCCAGGGCGCCGACCTCCACCAAATTCGGGTGCTGGAAAAGCGCGAGCCCATCGGCCAGGGAGAGCGGCTCGCCGGCGCCCACCTTGCTTGCAATGGCGGCGAGGCTCACGGCCCCCTTCCTTCCGGCAGACCCTCGCACGGCTCGAAGCCAGATGCGCGGAGAAGCTGGGCGGCCTCGTCCCGCGTCAGCTCGTTGCTCCCGGCGCGCTCCCCCAGGCGAAGCGCGCGTTGGTCCACGATCATGCCCACGATGGCATCGGCGCCGAACGACAGGCAGAGCTGGCCGAGCTTGTGCCCGAGGAGCTCCAGGTCCACCACGATGTGCGCGGCAGGGAAAGCGCTGCGGCCGGCGGCGAAGAACGCGATGGTATCGAGCCCCTGCGGCTCCCCCACCGGCGTGGGCACAATCGGATGGTTGACCACAGTAAGCGCGGCAAGCCGGTCGCGGCGCGCTGCCTCGGGTTCGCCGAAGGTGTAGGGCGCGCGCACGAAGTCGGCGGGCAACGCGCGAGCGGAAACGAAAAACCCGCGCCCACCGAACGCGGCCCGGGCCAGCGCCAGGGCCTCGCGACCCGGGCCGAAGATGTCGGCGTTCGCCGTGGGGCTCACGGCGGATTCCCCCAGCGCGGCGAGAGCGACAGAGCGATTCCGAGCTGGTCGAGCACGCGCGCCACCACCGTGTCCACCACGGCGTCGACCGTGTCTGGCCGGGTGTAGAACGATGGCGCTGCGGGCAAGATAATCGCCCCGGCGCGCGTCACCGCCAGCATGTTCTCCAGGTGAATGAGCGAGAGCGGCGTCTCGCGCACGACGAGCACGAGCCGGCGCCGCTCCTTGAGCGCAACGTCCGCGGCGCGCGCGATCAGATCGTCGGCGAGGCCGGCGGCGATGCGGCCGAGGCGCCCGACCGAGCAGGGGATCGCGACCACGGCGTGCCAGTCGGCCGAGCCCGAGGCGAACGCGCAGGCGAAATCGTCGATGGCGTACTCGCGAAACCCCGAAGCCGGCGCCGGGCCGAGCTCGTGCTGCCACACGCGGCGGCCATTGCTGGAAAAGCAGACGGAGACCTCCAGGTTGGGATCGCCTCTCTGCGCATCCGCCAGGGCATCGAGGAGCCGCTTGGCGTAGACCGCGCCCGAGGCGCCGGTGATGCCGACCAGGAGCTTCATTCCGCCACCACCAAGGCAGCGACCCCGCCGGGAAAGAGCTCGCGGCCTGAAACCTTGGCAAAGCCCGCCACGCGCATCAGCGCTTCGAATTCCTCGCGGGCGACGAAGGCGGCAATCGACGCGGGCAGATAGCGGTAGGCGGCCGCGTCGCCGGTCACGGCCCGCCCGAGGAGAGGCAGCACGTGGGCGTTGTAGATGCCATCCCAGAAGAGCCGCCGCCGGCGGGGCCGGAAGAACTCGAGGATGACGACGCGACCACCGGGGCGCACCACGCGGCGCAATTCGCGCAGGGCCAGCTCCCGGTCGCGCAGGTTGCGCACGCAGAAGGCCGAGAAGGCGGCGTCGAAGACCCTGTCCTGGTAGGGCAGGGCGTGTGCGTCGGCGACTTGCGCCGCCACGGCCGCCGCGGCCGGCTTGCGGGCGCC
>JADGRD010000091.1 GCA_017881285.1 Pseudomonadota bacterium
ATTGCCTCCGCCGGCCAAGGACCATAACCCCCGACCCGTCGTGGCCGCGACATGCCCGGCGGCGCCTTCTGGATAGCGTCCAAGAATCCGCTTATTATGATGGCCGTGTCTGCACCGCAAGAACCCGAAGCTTCGGCCTGTCCCAAGTGCGGAAAGAAGCGGGTGCCCGCATCGGAATCCTGTCTACGCTGCGGGCTGGTCTTCGCCCTCTGGCGCGCGGAGCCTGGCGCCGCCCCCGTGCGCCTGGACAGCCAAGGCGTGGAGTTGTGGCAGAAAGTCGAGACCAACTGGAGCGACGCGGCCCTGCACGAGGATTTTCTCAAGCATTGCCTGCAGACCAACACCTTGGCCGCCGCGGGCCGGCTCTACCGCGAGCGGCTGGACGAGAACCCCAAGGACGCCGTCGCGGCTCACATGCAGAGTCAGGTCCTGGCCAAGGCTGCCCTCGGGCTCAGCATCAGCAAGATGCAGCCACGCGAGCCGGTGACGCGCAACTGGTGGTTCTGGGTCATGGTGCTCACGGCCATGGCGCTGGGGATCGCCGGCGGGCTCTTCTGGCGCCGGTTTCGCTAAGGTCTGAAGCCTGAAGCCTGAGGCCTGGAGTTCAGGGTTCCCATTTCAACGAATCACTGCGGCCAGACGCAGGAGATCGGCGGCGAAGGCCGCGCCCTCCTGCCGGCTCGACTGCAAGTTGAGCAGGATGGTCGTCTTCGCGTCGACTTGGAAGACCCCCAGCGACAGTCCCCGATGAACCTGGTCCCGCCGGCTGCCCACGGTCAGCGTCTTCGTCCGTCGGGTGACCTCGGCAATGGCGCCCACCTCGGCGTCGAGCCCGTCGCAGACGTAGATCATGTCGATGCCGGCGCCGCCAATCGACTTGCCCAATGCCTCGGCACCCCCATAGGCAAGGCGCGAAACCGCGATGGGCAAGCCCGCGACCTGGGTCGAGGCGAGCACGCCAAAGGCCTTGGCCATGGTGGCAGCCATCTGCTCGGAGCGGCCGTGGCCATTCTTGTAGAGGACGACGATGTCGATGGTGTCGCCGGCGCGGACCCGGAGATTCCCGTCGTAGGCCAAGGCGCGCATGACGATCACGGCCTGCCGCGAGGGCGGGACCTCCTCCTCGGCCGGCGCCTGCCCTGCCGAAGCCGCGCCCCCCCAAGCCTCCGCCACGACCGCAAGAGCGAACAAGAAGACCGCGAGCATCGCGCCTCTCGTTCGAGATCCGTGTCTCCAGGTTTCGTACATGCGTAAAGCTGCTTGCCCTGTGTCTTGCGGGCCAGCCATCCCCTCCACGACCAGGGCGCCCACCTGCTGGGAGGCGATCCCCGCGCCGATTGCCGATCAGGCGGCGTGCACTCTAGCCCTTTGGTCCGCGCACCGCTACACTCTCGCCGCTTCATGAAGGTTCCTGGTTTCGACATGCCGCTGGGGGAGGTGAAGGCCAGCCTCGAACCGCTGCGCCGGCCGCTCAGCATCGCCATCCTGCGCGCGCGCAACCCGTTCAACGTGGGCGCCATCATCCGCGTGGCGCATTCCTTTTTGGTCAAACAGGTGGTACTGGTCGGCGACGAGCCCTTCTATCAGCGCGCCGCCATGGGCATGCAGCGTTACGAGAACCTGGTCTACCTGCCCGACGACGCGGCCCTCTGCGCCTGGGCGGCCGCGCGAAGACTGCCCATGCTGGTCTTCGAGCGCGAGCACGCCCGCGCCGACCTCTGGCACGCGGACCTGCCCGAGGAATGCCTGATGGTCTTCGGCAGCGAGACCGCCGGCGTGCCCGAGACGCTCATCGCGGCGGCCAACCAGGTGATCGCCATCCCCATGTACGGCATCAACAATTCCTTTCCCGTCACGGTCGCCGCCGGGATCGCCATGGCAGAATGGACGCGCCGGCATTTCGTCGCCGGTTCCGTGGAAGGACGCCCGTGATCCCCTATTTCGAACAACCCCAGCTTCACCTTGGCCCCATCACCATTCATGCCTTCGGGGCCCTCGTAGCACTTGGCATCCTGCTCGCGTTCCGGCTCATCCGTCGACGCGCGCCGCGGCTCGGCCTCGACGGGGTCCTGGCCGAGCGCCTGGCCATGAACATGGTCGTCGTGGGTTTCATCTGCGCCCACGTCGTCGACCGCATCGCCTACTTCCCCCGCGACGTACTGGCCCGCCCCTGGAGCCTGCTCTTCATCTGGGAGAGCATCAGCTCGTTCGGCGGGTTTCTCGGCGCCACCCTGGTCGCCGTCTGGTTCGTGCGCAGCCGGCGCGAACCGGCCCTGGGCTGGCGCTACCTCGACCTCATCGCCTGGGCCTTCCCCGCGGCCTGGCTGCTCGGCCGTACGGGTTGCACGGTGGCCTACGACCACCCTGGGTATGCGACCACCTTCTTCCTCGCCCAGCGCTACAGCGACCACGTGGTCCGCCACAACCTGGGGTTCTACGAAGCTCTGTGCACGATTCCCCTCCTCGCGCTCTTTCAATGGCTCGGCCGCGGCAAGCCGCGCCCACCAGGCACCTTCGTCGGGCTGCTCGCCCTCGTCTACGCGCCCGTGCGCTTCTTCCTCGACACGCTCCGCTGGGACGACGCTCGCTACTTCGGTTTCACGCCGGGGCAGTACGGCTCGGTCCTGCTCGCGGTGGTGGGATTCGCCATCCTGCTCCGCGCTTCGCGGCCGCAGCCCACTTCTGGACAGGCCCCGGCGCCGTAGAAATCATCTCAACGTGAGCAGCGCCAGCGTCTCCACGTGCGGGGTGTGCGGCATCATGTCGTAGGGGGTGATGCGCAGGATGCGGGCACCGCCGGCCGCGAGCCCGGCGAGGTCGCGAGCGAGCGTCTCCAGATCGCAGCTCACATAGGCGAGCAGCCGCGGACGCAGGCGGCAAGCCGCGGCTAGGACCGGCGCGGCGCAGCCCTTGCGGGGCGGATTGAGCACCACGAGATCGGCTCTCTCGACCTGGGCCAGGCACCGGGCGGCGTCGCCGGTCACCACGCGCACCCGGCCAGCCACCCCGCCCTGCTCGGCGATGAACGCGGCCGCGACGGCCGTGGCGGCGGGATTTTCCTCGATGGCCACGACCTCGTCGGCCTGCGGGGCGAGCGACAGCGCGATGGGACCCGCGCCGGAGTAGACGTCCACGGCCCGCGCCGCGCGGGCTGGCGCTGCCGCGACGAGGTCGTGATAGATGCGCGAGGCCACCTGACGGTTGGTTTGGAAGAAGGAGCGCGAGGACAGCCGCACGCGCACCTCGCCGATGCGATCTTCGAGGGTGGACTGCCCGTGGAGCAACCGCTCCTCGTCACCGAAGATCCGGTTGCCAGCCGTGGCGTTCACGTTGAGCACCACGGAAGCCACGGCCGGACACGCGGCCGCGAGCGCGTCCGCCACCTCCTGGGCTTCCGGCCAGTCGGGCCGGGCCACGACCAGCGTGACCATCACCTGACCCACCTCGGTCGCGCGCATCACGCCATAGCGAAGTGCCGAGGTCCGGCGGCGCTCGTCGAATGGCTCGATGTTCTTGCCCGCGAGAACCCCGAGCAGGCTCAGCCTGGCCTCGTCCAGTACGGGCTCGACCACGCGGCAGCCGGCGAGGTCGACGATGCGGTGCGAGCGCGGGGCAAAGGCGCCCAGCGCGAGCCTTTGCGAATCGTGATTTCGGCCGTAGACGTACTTCGCCTGATTCCGGTACCCGGTAGTGACCGGCGACGCCACACAAGCGTCGACCGAAACGGTGGCCAGCTCGGGAATCCGCGCCAAACGCGCCGCCAGTCTCTGCCGTTTCCAGGCAAGCTGTGCCGGATAGGCCAGGCCCATCAAGGCGCAACCGCCGCACTTGCCGTAGGACGGACAGGGCGGCACCACACGATCGGCGGATGGCGCCAGCACGGAAAGCAGCTCGGCCCACGCCTCGCGGTGGGCATCGTGCCCATGCACGGACACATGCGCGAGCCGCGCCGCCACGCGCTCGCCCGGCAATGCGCCCGCCACATGCAGGCGCAGGGTTTCCCGCCCACTCGGGATCTCGGCCACCCCCGCGCCTAGGTCGTCCAAAGTCCCGACGGTGATCTCGGCTTCGTCACCCGGCTGGAGATCCTTGGTTGCCACGCGAGACTTGCCCCGGGCTAGGACCGGCGCGGTCCGGCCTTGGGCGCGGGGCTGTCGGGTACCGCGAGGCTTTCCACCGCGATCGGCCGCTCCAGCTTGGCAGCGACCTTGGCGCAAGCCAGGGTCCGCGCGCCGGCCGGGAATTGCACGTCGACCTTCCCTGGGCCGGGGATCGCCGCCACGACTCCAACGCCGAAGGTCGTATGGATCACGCGCTCGCCGGGAAGGTAGGTGTCTCTAGGCGAATAGCCGCGCGGCGGCTTCGACGGATCGAAATCCGGGATGAACGGCACCTGCGCCACCTGCGCACGGCCCGGCCGGCGACGCCGCGTCCTCCCCCAGGCACTCGTCGCTGCGACTGGCGCGTTCTTCTCGCCACGGTAGTTGTGCTGGCTGCCGCACAGCTTGCAGACCACCTTGGCCACGCGATCGCCGAGCTTGGCCATCACCACGTGCCAGGTGTCGCCACAACGTGTGCAGATATCCTCGATATCCTCGCCTACCCCTGGAGTCGCCATGATGAGTTGCTTCGCGGCCTCCTGCAGCCTACGAATCTCCATAGTATCAGGCATCCGTCCTCGGTGCTGGCTACTTTTTCAGCGAGGCCGCGTAGATATTGAGGGCGTCGACCTGCTCCGGCGTAAGTCTGTCCTTGAACGGCTTCATTTCCTGTTCCTTGCCCTTCACGGTTCGCTTGAGCCCTTCCAGGACTTCCTTGCGGGCGACCTCGGGGGTCAAGTCCTTCCAGTAGGCCGCTCGGGTCATGTCCGCGATGCCCATTTCCAGGCCCAACTCGGTCTTGGCACGACCGTCGTCGCCGTGGCAGGTCGCGCACTTGGCCTCGAACAGTCGCTTGATCTTCTTGTCGGGCTTGTAGCCGGGCGGTGGCGCCAGGTCCTCGGCGAGCAAGACCTGGGAGATGAGCAACACGATGAACAAGCTGGCAAGCGCGAGGTGGCGAATCATGGTTGGCTAATTCCTCGACGGAAGGCTTTATTCCCACCCGTCGATTGTCAAGGCCCGGGCGGAGAGAGCACGGAGAAGACAGAGGACACAGAGCGCTACTGCGCGCCGCAGGTGGGGCTGGCGGTGGCACAGTTGCCGACGCCGCAGCTCGTGGTGATGTCCGGCACGAAGTTGCCCGAGGCCAGCACGCCGGTGCCCGAGATGCTCGCCGCGCAGGACAGGCCGGGCGCCAGGTTGCTCTCGATCGTCACGAGCTTGAGGCTGGTCGGGCCACTGGCCGGGAGGCTGTCGACGCGGATGCCGCCGAAGGTCGCACCGCCGCTCGTCTGGCCGGGACCGTTGCCGTCGACGCGGGTGTTGCGAATGTCGAAGGCCGCGCCGCCGAGCAGGATGCCGCCACCGGGGTTGCCAGTGACGGCGCAGCCATCCATGTGGAGAATGAGGGTCGCGCCCGCGGTCGCCTGCGCGTTGATGCCGATGCCGGTCTGGCCGGCCGCGCTGCCGGCCACGCTCAGGCCGCGCAGATAGATCTCGCCACTGGTGATGCCGATGCCGTCGGAGAAATCCGCAGGGGTGATGATCGCGTCCTTGCCGACCACGGTCAGCGGCGCGGTGAGCGCGATGCCCGTGAACCCGCCGGCGCGCGCCCCGGCCAGCACCACCAGCGGCCGGCCCTTGGCGCGCGCGGCGAGAACGCCCTTCTGGGCCGTGCAATAGGGAGTCTGGGCCGAGCCCGCGCTCGTAGCGGTGTCCGAGCAGGTGGCCGAGCCACGGGGGCCAACGTAGATGGTTTCCGCGTCGGCCGCGCACCGGCCATCGAGATGAAACATGCACACAGAGGGGCCGACCGCCGCGCACTGGTCGTCGCTGGTGCACGACACGCAAGTGTAGCTCGCGCTGTCGCAGATCGGTTTCGTGGCGACGCCGCAACCGTCGTTGCTCACGCACTCCACGCAGCGGCCGGAATCCGCCTGGCAAGCCGGCGTCGTCGCGGGACACCCAGCGTCGGCCAGGGCGCACGACACGCAAGCGTGGCTGGACGAGCAGATGGGCGCTCCGCCCTGACACTCGCCGCTCGTCTTGCAAGCCACGCAACGCCACTCCACGCAGAACGGCGTCTGGCCCGCGCAGTCTCCGTCGGAAGAGCAGGTGCCCGCCGCGTCGGGAACGCGGGTGTCGATCGCGAGATCCAGGGGCACATCGGCCGCGCTGTCGATTTCCGCGTCGAGCGCGGGGCCGGGCGGGGCATCGATGGCCGTCTCAAGCGCGGCGTCGATGACTACCGGCGCGAACGTATCGCCGCCACCAACCTCGACCATGGGAACATCGCTGGGCGGAGCGCCATCGAGCGAGACTGACGTCGGCGCGCCGTCGAGTCCCAGGGACGCATCGGAGCCGGTGTCGGCGGCGCCCCCATCCGGCGCGGCCACGCAGCGGTAAGACTTGTTGCACACGTAACCCGGGTCGCACGTGTGGGTATGGCAGCTCTGCGGATCGCGGCGGGTATCGTCGCAGCCCGAGAGAAGCATCGACACGAGCGGCAGTGCGATGGCCGCGACTCGGAATCTCGCCAACACCTTGGTTCCGCCTCGCATCAGAATTTCCCCGCCAGGCGCAGGCCCGACGGCCCCACGGAAATCTTCGCGGGCCCTGACCAGAAGCTCCACCCGACCAACCCCAGCCCGCAGGCCAACGCGACGCCACCCGCGACGGTCATGGGCAACCCGAACTTGCGCGTGTCGCGCACGCGGTCGCACTGCGCGCAGGCCACATCTCCATCCACGCTCCAGTAGTAGATGCCGGCCACCAGAGCCGCCAGCCCGGCCACGGACAGCGCCAATCCCGAATACCGCAAGGCCCGGCCCGGCGACGCCGCGGGAACCTGCGCCCCCGCGGCTGAGGCGGCCGGCCCAGCGAGCCGGCTGCCGCCCGCGTTCACGGCTTGCGCCGGCGCGGATTTTGCCGGCTCACGCAGGGCGCGTTCGAGCAACCCCTGGGTGATGAGCGCCGCGGAGCCCCACAGATCCTGCTCGTCGCAGATCGGACAGTCGCGCCGATCCCGGCCCAGAAGCTTGCCCTCGTCGGAGTTCCATAGCTCGACGGATAGCCTAAAGCTCTCCTTGGCGAACTTCGCGTCCACACGCAGCACGAAGAGGGCGCCTGAGGCCGCGGCGATAGGTGGCAGACACCCGGGGAGATCGCAGCTCAAGAGCTTGTCGGGCAGGGTCTTGACGGAAGCGAGGGTCAGGCCGTGCCCGGCCGCGACCTCGGCGATGGCGGCTTGCAGCCGCTCGCGCGCCACCTTGGTCAAGACGTTGCCCGGCGCCTCGAGGACGAGGAGACGCCTCTCTTCCGCTGGCGCGGCTGCCGCTCGAACACTCACCCCGGCAAGCACCGCCACCAGCACCGCGACGCACGGAACCCGGATCTGCATATCTGGACGTTTGACGATCACGCGGGGGCAGTCAATTTTCTTTGCCGCCCTGGCCCTCCTGCGCGCGCACCCGAGCAATGCGCAAACGGTCCTGCAAGAGCGCGTTTCCGGGCTCGAGGGCAACCGCCTTGGCGTAGGCCTGCTCCGCGTCCGCGAAACGCCCCATCTTGAAGTAGGTGTTGCCGAGCAGGGCGTGCGCCTCGGCGCCGCTGCCCGCGGCCACGGCGTTCTTCCCTTCGCTCAAGGCGCGGGGCCAGTCGCGGGCGTTGAAGGCTTGCCTGGCGATGTGCAAGTGGTCGGTCCTGGGCGATGCCGTCGCCTCCTCGGGATGCTTGACCGGTGGCGCCAGGGCGGGCGGCGGCTTGGCCTCGCTGGCTCCGAGTCGGACGTTGGGTTCCGACGGAGCCGGGGCGGGCGCAGAGACGGGCACCCGCGCAGGTGCCGCCAAGGCGGGCGGCGCTTTCGGCACGAGCGCAGGTGCGCGTGCGGCCGGCCGCGGCAGGCTCGCCGGCGGATCTCGCCGCGCATTCTCGACGGTCGGCGACCGCGCCAAGAGCGCACTCACGCCGGCGAGCACCAGAATCGCAACGAGCCCCAGCCACAGCAACCGCTTCCTCGCCGGGCGCGTCCTTTCGACCAGCACCGCTGTCGCGGAATCGCTCGCTCGCGTGCGTTCCTGCCGGTGGGCGGCACTGGTGGAAAGCAGATGCCGCGCACTATCGATCGCGCGGTGCCGCTGGGTCCGCTCTGCCTCGGGCGAGAACAATTCGTTCATGAGCGAGGACAAGAGCGGCTCGGGATGAGATTCCGGGGGGATGAACAAGGCCAGCTCGCGGCGCAGTTCGTCGGCACTGGCAAAGCGACGCTCCGGATCCACGTGCGTGGCCTTGGCCACCAGGGCATCCAGTTCGGGCGATACCTCGGCATTGAACGCCGATGGCGTCTGGTGTTCACCGCGGGTGATCCACACCAGGACTTCGCCCTCGGTCTCGGGCTGCCGGTCTTCACGGCCGCCCTCGCGGACCGTGCCGACCGGCCGCTGCGTGAGGAGCTCCCACAGTACGACGCCGAGCGCGTAGATGTCGGTGCGCCGATCGACCGTCCCCCCGGGGCGCACCTGCTCGGGCGCCAGGTGCCACAGCTTGCCGGCGCCCCGGTGCTCAGCCAACGCGTCGCCGTGCAGGTTCGTCGAGGCGATGCCGAAGTCGAGCAACTTCACCTCGCCGGCGTAGGTCAGACGGATGTTGGGCGGATTGATGTCGCGATGGACCAGCTCCAGGTTCTCGAACGCGTGTGCGTAGGCCAATCCCCGCGCGATCTCGCTGGCGATGTGGACCGCGACGGGAACCGGCAGCGGGCGATGGCGGCCGGCCAGCTCGTCGAGCAGGTCGGAGACGTCGTGTCCTTCGACGAATTCCTGCACGAGAAAGACCTCGCCGTCGACTTCACCGACGTTGTGGGTATGCGCAAGATTGCTGTGAACCAGTCGGCGCGCCAGATCGGCCTCGTGCCGGAAACGGAGAACGGGTTCGGGCTGCGACAGGAGCGCGCGCCGGAGACGCTTGACCACGCACAGGGTTTCCATCTCGCGGTGGCCCGACATGGCCAGGTACACCGCTCCCATCCCACCCTCGCCAAGCGGCCCGAGCAGGACATATGCCCCGAACTTCTGCGGAAATTCCGTCAGCAAGCGCCCCTATTGTACCCCCGCCCTAAAGGCAGGCACTTTTTCGGCCAGATTGCCGCGCGGGGGGGCCGGCAATTCGGGCGCGACGTCGTGGGGGCAAGCCCGTGACACGCGCCGTGCTTGCCCAAAGGCGCTATGGGCTTAGGTGATGCAGCGGTGGTAGCCT
>JADGRD010000729.1 GCA_017881285.1 Pseudomonadota bacterium
CCCACGACTGTGTATTCCGTACCCCGGGTCGGCGGATCCGCTGGAATCGGTGTGGCCTATCGATTCCGATGATCAGACCGCCGTCTACCGGCCATAGTTGATGGCATGACGAGAAGCTGCCAGGGGGACAGCCAGGCCGTAGCGCCGTCCTCAGTCGAGGCAGAGTCGGAACAACGCATTGCTTCCATGGTGGCCAAGCACCACAGCCTAGTGTGGCGATCGTTGCGACGTATGGGCGTGTCGGAAAGCGACGCGGACGACGCCAGCCAACAGGTATTTCTGGTGGCCCACCGTCGTCTGGCCGACATCGCCCCCGAGAGTGAACGATCCTTCCTCTTGCAGACCGCGCTGCGGGTAGCCGCAGATCTCCGACGCAGCCGGGAGAGGCGACGCGAGGAAGACGACCAGGACCTCCGGGCCCTGGCCGACCCGACCGCGAATCCCGAGGAATTGCTGGAGTGGGGGCGAGCGCGGGCAACGTTGGATCGCGTGCTCGAGTCCATGCCCCCGGACCTGCGCGTCGTCTTCGTGTTGTTCGAGATCGAGGAGTTGACCATGGCGGAAATCTCGACCGTGGTTGCCATCCCGGCTGGTACGGTGGCCTCGCGGCTGCGGCGCGCGCGCGAGGTCTTCCGAAAAACCGTGTCGCACGTTTCCGCAGTCCGATCGGCCCGGTACGAAGCAGGAGGAAAGCCGTGATGGAACCTCGTCCCTTGCTAGACGAAGGCGCAACGGAAATCGAAAAGGCGCTCCTGCGCGCCGGACGCGCCGACGGCCCGCGGAAAGATGCGGCTCCGCGCCTGCTCGCCGCGATCCACGGATTGCCGCCCGCACCCGGCCTGCCGGTTATTCCGAATCCCGGCCATGGTGTCGAATACGGGCTTGCCGATGCGGGTCCTGCGGCTTCGGTCAAGCCGGCAGCGCTCATCAAATGGGCGAAGATAGCTCTCGTCGTCGTCGGGGTGGGTGGAGCCGTGGCGGTCACCTACTATCTCGCGCGGCCGCACGGAGTTGTCCCCTCGGCCACGCTGGCGCGCGCGATGGTCCCAGAAACAGTACCGGTCCTTGTGCCCGGCGAAGCTCGTGCGGCCGGCAAGACTCCGATGTCTCCGGAGGCGCGCGAAGGTCTCACACCTGCGGGCGAGCAGCCGCACGTGGTTCCGGGTGAGGACAACGCGCGCGGGCGGAGAGCGAGTCCAACCGGTCGGGCCCCCGAGGCAACGCACGAAGGAAGCGCCAGCCCACTCGATCGTTCCCTGGCAGACGAAACCAGGGCATTGGACCGCGCCCGAGAAGCCCTGGACGCGCACCGGCCTTCCGAGGGCCTGCGCCTGCTCGACGAGTACCACCGCAGGTTCGCGCACGGTCGATTGCGGCCAGAAGCCATGGTCTTGCGCCTGGCGGCCCTGGTCCAGGCCGGCAGGCATGGCGCGGCCGAATCGCTGGCCAGCCAGCTCCTGGCCAACGAAGCCTACCAGGCCTACGCGCCTCGGATTCGCTCCTTGCTGAAGGAAGCGAAGCAGTGAGAGGCTGTGTACCGCCAGGATCGGGCGATCAAATTCCCCGATGCTGGCCATTATGGAGAGGGAAGATCCCAGTGGAGAGGCTAGGTCAATCCCGTCTCGTCGTAGCTGCGCTACTTGCGCTCGGCTCGGTCGGCGCCTGCAAACAAAAGGAATCGCTTGGTGTAAACCGGCAGACACCAAGCCAGGCGTGTGCCGGCAAGCCCTGCGGCGAGGCCTGTTCCGCCTGGTCCACAGGAGCCGTCACGACCCCTGATGTTGTCGGCTATTGCGGCACGGACGGCATCTGCGCGGCGGGGACTCCATCCTGTGGGATCGATGGCGGCGCATCGGCGGGGTGCGGAAAGCCCGGGGCAGCCACCGGCCAGCTAACCGGCCAGACCATCACCGTGGCGGGCCAGACGCGAACGTACGCGCTCTCGGTTCCCACCGGATACTCTGGCGTCACTCCCCTGGCGCTGGTCCTTGTTTGGCATGGGGCGAACATCGACGGCAGTCTGGCTCGCACGCTCTTCAATCTCGAATCGAAATCCAATGGTGCAGCCATCTTCGTCTACCCGGATGGATTGGCCGCGGGCGGGTGGGATGTGTCGTCGGGGAGTGCCGATTTCCAGTTGTTCGAGGAACTGGTGAGCTCCATGTCGTCGAGCTACTGCATCGATCCGAATCGAATCTTCAGCACCGGCCACAGCACCGGGGCCGTGATGACGAATGACCTTGGGTGCACCTACGGTGACGTGCTCAGGGCGATTGCACCGGCATCCGGAACACCTCCGGGCACGGGAGGAGGCGCTACCTGCACCGGCAAGGTGGGGGCCTTGATCGCACACGGCGAGAACGACCCGATGATTCCACTCTCTCAAGGCGAGGCAACCCGGGACTTCTGGATTGCCCAGAACGGATGCACGACTCAGACGGCAACCTGGGCGCCTGAGCCGGCCTGCGTCGAGTACCAAGGCTGCCAGCCCGATCTGCCCGTGGTGTGGTGCGTGCATGACGGAGGCCATGCCTGGCCCAGCCGGAGCTACGGCTGTGACCTCGACGGCGGCACTTGTATCGACGGCGGGTCGGCGATCTGGGCGTTCTTCTCGAGCTTTCACTAGCTGCTCGTCAATTGAAGGAGAGGGTCCATGATAACGAGGCATCATCTGAAGACAGTGGTCGCGGCGCTTGTGCTCCTGGGCAGCGCTTGTTCGCCCGACGGAGGGAGTCCTACGGGAACCGGGGGCGCATCGAGTCCGGGTTCGGGAGGCACATCCAGTGCAGGAGGGACGAC
>JADGRD010000730.1 GCA_017881285.1 Pseudomonadota bacterium
GGTCAGCCATATCCGTTGATTTTTCGGCGCGTACTACCGGAACCCCCAGTTGGCGGACAGACGAGCCGGTCGGCTATTTACACCGGGTGCTCGTTTCAGCACCACCCGTACAGCTGCCAGGATGCCTCGCGTATCTCGCGTATCTCGCGCATTTTCGGCAGTGGATAGCGTCAGGTCGGCTCGCCGCGCCGGATACGCGCACCGTTCAGCGCGCGGCTGCCCCAGTCGGCGCGCCCCGCTCTTTCCCTCTGCACGAAGCCGGCTCGTGGGGGCGAGTCCGGATCAGCCGCCGCGTGGCGAGCTGGCCGCATCCGCCTCCGCAGCCCCGGTCAGGTCGACGACCAGCGGCTCCACACCATGATCGCAGGCCTCGACCGAGTAGTCCTCCGCCGCGGTCTCGTCGGGCCCGTCGGTGTGGTGGCCGAATGCCCGGAGCAGGGGAGTCAGTACTACTGCGACGACGATATTGGCCGCGACGGCGACCAGCCCGATGTAGACGGTGGTGGTCGTGGTGATGCCGATGTGGCGCAGCGTCCACAGCGACCCACCCCAGTGCTGCTTGACCACGGCCCCGGTGGGTCCGACGCTGGGCGTGACGTAGGCCATCCACAGCCCGAGCCCGAGGCCGACAGCCCACCCGGCGAGCAGGGCCCAGCGGTGGAACCAGCGGGTGTAGAGGCCGAAGACCAGGGCCGGCAGCGTCTGCAGGATTATCACGCCGCCGATGAGCTGCAGGTCGATGGAGAACTGCGGGTCGAGCATGATGACGACGAGCACGGCGCCGAGCTTGACCATCAGGGAGGCGATCCTGCTCACTCGGGCCTCCTCTGCCGGTGTCGCCGTCGGCTTGAGGTACTGCCGGTAGATGTTGCGGGTGAACAGGTTCGCCGCGGCGATGGACATGATGGCGGCTGGCACCAGGGCACCGATGCCGATGGCGGCGAAGGCGACGCCGGCAAACCAGTGCGGGAACATTGCGCCGAACAGCAGCGGCACCACCGTGTTGCTGTCGGGCTGGCCGTTGGTGATGATCGGCCTCACCCCGGCCGCGATCGCCATGTAGCCCAGCAACGCCACCAGACCGAGGATCAGGCTGTACGCCGGCAGCGCGGCCATGTTGCGCTTGATCGTGTCCCGGCTCCGCGCCGCCAGCAGGCCGGTGACCGAGTGGGGGTAGAGGAACAGCGCCAGGGCGGAGCCGAGCGCGAGGGTCGAATAGCCGAGTTGGGCCGAGTGCGCCAGCAGCGTGCCGTCGGACAGTCGAGGGGTGGCGGCGAACTTCGCGTCGGCCGCCCCGAAGATGGCGTGCCACCCGCCCAGCTTGGCCGGGATGATGACCACCGCGGCCAGCACCACTACGTAGATCAGTGTGTCCTTGACGAAGGCGATGAGCGCCGGTGCGCGTAGGCCGGACTGGTAGGTGTAGGCGGCCAGGATGGCGAACGCGATCCACAGTGGCCAGGTGCCGTTGATCCCCATCGCCTTGAGCACGGCCTCGATACCGACAAGCTGTAGCGCGATGTAGGGCATCGTGGCCACGATCCCGGTGATCGCTACCACCAGTGCCAGGGTTGGCGAGCCGTGCCGGCCGCGGACGAAGTCCGCCGGAGTGACGTACCCATGCTGGTGGGAGACCGACCACAGCCGCGGCGCGGCGAGGAACACCAGCGGATAGACCACGATGGTGTAGGGCACGGCGAAGAAGCCGAGCGCGCCGACCCCGTAGAGCAGCGCCGGCACGGCGACGAAGGTGTAGGCCGTGTAGAGGTCGCCACCGACGAGGAACCAGGTGACCCACGGGCCGAAGCTGCGCCCGCCCAACCCCCACTCGTCGAGGTGGTCCAGCGACTGCGCCCGCCGCCACCGCGAGGCGAGGAACCCCAACACGCTGACGAGGGCGAAGAGCAGCACGAAGATCGTCAACTCGATGCCGTGCCCGCCGCCCCTCACCGGTGGCTCCGGGTGGCGCGGTAGACCACGATCGTGCAGGCCACGCTGATACCGATCCACAGCATCTGGTACCAGTAGAAGAACGGGACGCCCGCCAGCACCGGGGTCCGCTGGTTGTAGAACGACGGCACCAATGTGCCGATCAACGGAACGAGGAGCAGCAGGCGCCACGGACTGGCATGGCGTCCGCGACAGGTCGCCGCGGAGTCGGTCGCCTCCCGGCTGGCCCGTTGGTCGGGGGCTCGCTGTGACATCACGCCTCCGCTTTCTCCCTGGGCGGGCTCCGCCCGGACACGGTGCGAATCGGGGCGAATACTAGCGGGTAACAACCCAGCGGTGCGGCTCCATAGCCGCGTACCGGCGAAGCGTGTCCGAGGTCGGCTACAGCATCTGCGACGGCGCTACAGGGGTACGTGCTCGGCGGCTGGCTCGGCGCGGGGCGCCGTCACCAAGGCCGTCCGCACCATCGTCGGCCACCTCGACGGCGAGGCGACGGGCACCGTCGAACAGCGCCGGCGTGGCAGTCCTGACCGCAGGGTGAGTGTGCTCTCCGCCGAGGGGTCAGGCAGCTCACACCGCTACAACCCCAACCCGCGCTGGCGTGCCACGGCGGCGAAGGGAACTCGGGGTCTGAGGTGCAGCGGAACAGCGGTTGGGCGCTAAGCGGGATCTCGCTGCGTGTTGGGGGCCGCCTCTCTACACTACTTCGACCTGAAGAAGTCATAGCGGAATCCTTTGTGGCGCAGCGGTTTCGGTCGGCGCGCCACCGGTCTTGCGCCGTGGAATGACGAGATCATGGTGTCTGCGACGGGTGGGCACGAGCGGTGGGAGCGGCGATGCTGCG
>JADGRD010000092.1 GCA_017881285.1 Pseudomonadota bacterium
GGCGAGAAGTTGCCGAGGACGAGCAACTCCGTCTGCTGGTGGCGGCGCAGGAATGCGTACACGGCTTCGTCGTCGGGCATCAGCATGGTGAAGTCCCCGAGGGCGAGAAGGCCGGGCGCCGGGTCTTTTCCCGCCATCGCCTCCTGACGAGATTCTTCCAGGAGGTGCTGAGCATGGAGGCCAAGGCCGCGTCCGAGCAAGCATGCGCCATGGAGCACAGCCTGACCGACGAGGCCATGGACGGCATGGCGCGCTTCTTCGAATTTTTGGGCACCTGCCCGTTCGTCATCGAGAGTTTTCGCGTGTGCCCGGCCATTTCCGGCCGCAAGCCGGGCGGCCACGGCGAGCACCTGCCCGAATGGTGTTCGGTGTGTGCCAAGAAGAAAGGGGCAAGCACCATGAGCCTGGCTGATGTGAAACCCGGGCGGCGCGCCGTGGTGACCAAAATTAGCGCCGGCGGCGCGCTCCGCCAGCGCCTGCTCGACATGGGCGTGTTGCCTGAAACCACCATCGACATCGAGCGCGTGGGTCTGGGCGGCGATCCCTTCTGGGTGCGCTGCCAGGGCGCGCGTCTGGCCCTGCGCCGCTCGGAGGCGCAGTCGATCCTGGTACGGGCCGGGGAGGACCCGGCGAAGTAGTGCCGCCATGTCCACCCCGCTCGCTCCCGCCGCTTCCGCCCTGCCCGCGACCGAGATTCGTGTCGCCCTGGCCGGCAATCCCAACTCCGGCAAGACCTCCCTCTTCAACGCGCTGACGGGTGCGCACCAGCATGTGGCGAACTATCCGGGGGTCACGGTGGAACGGCGCACGGGCACCTGCGAGATCGATCGGCTCTCGGTCACGGTCGCGGACCTGCCCGGAACCTATAGCCTGAGCTCGCTGTCGCCCGACGAGCGCGTCGCGCAGGACGAGCTGACCGCGGCGCCGGACGTAGTGGTAGTGGTGGCCGATTCCACGCAGCTCGAGCGCAACCTGGTCCTCCTCGCGCAGATCATGCAGACGGGGGCGAACCCGGTTCTCTGCCTCAACATGGCCGACGAGGCGCGCGCGGCCGGACAGAAACTCGACCTGCCGCTCATGGAGAAGCTGCTCGGCTTCCCCGTGGTGGAAACCGTCGGACATCGCGGCCAGGGCGTGGCCGAGTTGAAAGCCGCCATCGCCACCGCCGCCGCCCGGCCGGTCCAGCCCGGCAAGCGCCTGGTGCTCGGCGAAACCATGGATCGCGCGCTCGCCACCATCCGCCCGTTCTTGCCCGGCGGCGGCGAGCCTATCTATCGCAGCGACTGGATCGCCACCCGCCTACTCACGGGCGATCCCGAATACACCGAGCGCGTGTCCGCCATGCCGGGCGGACGCGAGGCCATCGCCGAGGCCACGCGCCAGCGCGAGCGCATCGAAGCGCGCATGCGGGTGGACATCGCCGTGTTCGTGACCGAGCGCTATTTCGGTTTCGTCGACGGGCTGCTGCGCGAAGTGCGCACGGCCGCCTCGCGCGTCGACGCGCGCCAGCTCACCGACCGCATCGACGCCGTGCTCGTACACCGGCTGCTCGGGCTGCCCATCTTCGCGCTGGTCATGTACGCCATCTTCTGGCTCACCTTTACGGTCGGCGAGGCGCCCATGAACTGGATCGAGTCGGGGGTGCACTTCCTGTCTGCCCACCTCGGCGGGCTGTGGCCGGAGGGCTCGACCTCGCTGCTGCGTTCGCTGCTCCTCGACGGCATCCTGGGCGGCGTGGGCGGCGTGATCGTCTTCCTGCCCAACATCGTCTTGCTCTTCGCCGGCCTCGCCTTTCTCGAAGATACGGGTTACATGGCACGAGCGGCGTTTCTCACCGACCGGCTCATGCATCGTTTCGGCCTGCATGGCAAGAGCTTCATTCCCATGCTCTCCGGGTTCGGCTGCTCGGTGCCCGGCATCATGGCGACACGCACGCTCGAGAACCCGCGCGACCGCCTGGTGACCATGCTGGTGCTGCCGCTCATGTCGTGCGGCGCGCGCCTGACCATCTGGATGCTGCTCATCCCCGCGTTCTTCCCGCCGGCCTGGCGGGCGCCCATGTTGTGGTTCATCTACGCCGTGGGCATCGCCATGGCGCTGGTCCTGGCGCGGGTCTTGCGCAAGACCCTGCTGCGCGGGGATGACGCCCCCTTCGTCATGGAGTTGCCGCCCTACCGGCTGCCCACCTTGCGCAGCGTCCTCCTCAAGCTGAGCGAGCGAGCGGGCCTTTACCTGCGCAAGGCCGGCACGACCATCCTCGGCATCTCCATCCTGCTGTGGGCCGCGACCTCGTTCCCCAAGCCGCACGTCTACCGCGTGGACGCGCAGATCGCGGCCGGCCAGATTGTTCTGGCATCCGCCGCTGCCCCGTCGGGGAAACCGCGGCTCAGCGAACCCGAGGTCGCCCGCAAGCGGGCCGCGGAGGATCTGGAGTATTCGGTCGCGGGGCGCATCGGCCATGGTCTGGAGCCGCTCTTCCGGCCGCTCGGCTTCGACTGGAAGATTCTCACGGCGATGATCGGCGCCTTTGCCACCAAGGAAGTCTTCGTAGCCCAGATGGGCATCGTCTACTCCATCGCCGACGGCGAGAAGGGGACCGAAGGACTGCGCGCCATCCTGGCCCGCGACTACGGTCCGCTCGTGGGCCTCTCCATGATGCTCTTCCTGCTCATCGCAACCCCGTGCATGGCCACCGTGGTCGTCACGCGCCGGGAATCGGGCAAGTGGCGCTACGCCCTGCTCCAACTCGGCGGGCTCACCGGCATCGCCTACCTGCTGTCTCTGCTCGTCTACCAGGCGGGGCGCATGTTCATCTGATCGAGGAGCACATCATGGAAACCATCATCGTCGGCATCATCGTTGGCCTCGCGGCGGTCTGGTCCGGATTCCGACTCTTCGGCCGGCGCAAGACCAGCGCGTGCGCCTCGGGATGCGGCGGCTGCAGTTGTCCCAGCAAACCCCAGCCGCTGGTCACGCTCAGGCGATGACCGCGTCGCCACCAAGTCAGCGGTGAAACAACACGCATTCACGAACACGGTCGTCCTGGCGATGGTTCCACTGATCGGCGGCGCCCTCGAGGCCGACGCAGGTCAGGCCAGCCACTCGCGAGACGGCACCGCGATGCCGCGTTCGACCAGGTCCGTCCGCTCCGAGGCCGGCCGCCACCCCAACACCCACTTCGCTTTCGCGCAGTCGAACCGCGCTTTCTGCGTGCGCGATTCCCAGTCGCGATAGCTCGGCAGGATGTGCTCGGGATGGCGCACGAGCACCTTCGCCATCCACTTCAGCATCGACACGCCATAGAAGTGAGAGATGGGCGTGTGCAAGCGCTGTAGCCGCAGCTTCGCCACCCGCTCCAGCTCGTCCAAGTACTCGTCGGCGCTCAGGCATGGATCGCCGACCAGATTGAATGCCTCCCCTTCGAGGTTGGGAACCTCCATCCCGGCGCAGAGCGCACTGGCGACATCCTCGACCAGGACCAAGGGTAGCTTGTTGCGACCGTCGCCCCATACCTGGCAGACAGCGCCATGCTGCCACATGCCGATGCCCCAGTGGAGCGGGCTGCTGCCCCGTCCGATCACGATCCCGGGCCGGAAGATCACCAGCGGCAGTCCCTGGTTCCGATGCATATCGAGCAGGATCTGCTCGGATTCGGCCTTGGCGCGCGCGTAGAGATTGCGCCGGTGGATTTGCGGATCGAGGGGCGTCTGCTCGTCGATCGTGCCGGCCCCCGCGCCCGCATAGTAGGAATCGATGGTGCCCGTGTAGAGGAACCGGCGGACACCGGCGCGCAGGGCGCTCTCGGCCACCAGCCTGGTCATCCCGATCTCGTGCTCTTGATACTCCTGCCAGGTCTTGACGTGGGCTCGCGCCAGGTGAACGACGCACTCGATGCCGCGTAGAGATCGATCCAGGTCGGAGGCGTTGGCGCAATCGCCCTCGACCACCTCGACCAGCGGGTGGATGAGGTCCCCGAATAGTTTTCCCGCGCCGCGCACCAGGATACGGATTGCCCGGCCCTTGCCGACCATCTGTCTGACCAACTCCTGGCCGATGAATCCCGTGGCGCCCAGTAGAAGGACCGACGGCTGGACTTTCGCCGCCCCGTCAGATTTGGCGGCCCGGCGCGCTTCCGCCGGGCGAGCGCGCGGCGCCGCCATCCGTCCAATCTGTTCGCAGGTGGCGACAATCTCGCGACCCAATTCCGGCGATAGTCGGCGGTCGAGCGAACGCCCGAAGGAAGCGTAGAAAGCCTCCGCCGCACGGGTGATGCTGTAACCGTAAGGGTTGCCCTGGGCCGACTTCCGCACCTTCGAAAGCAAGTAGTTGCCGATTGTCTGGCGGGCCTGCGCCCCGAGCGCCCGGGCGTCGTCGTGCAGCATGGCGTAGCGATCGAAGTCCAGCTCGTAGGGTCGGTGGCGGTGGACGACGTAGGTGTCGCGCTCGAAATCAGCCGTGGCGCTGCACAGGGTGCCGCGCGCGTGGATCTGGTGCTCGGCATACCCCCGGGCAAAGGAAAGATTGACGTCCACCGCCGTCTTTCCCTGGTAGGCGTGAATCTGCCAGCGCCGGAAGAAAGCCTTGCCGCTCGGCAGGTCGACGGCATTCGAGGCCGTCACTTGCATCGAATCCGGCTTGCCCACCAGATCCAAGAGGTGGCCGATCGGGTGCGGCCCGACCTCGAGCATGACGTTGGCCGGCTCTCGCAGCATCCAGAGATCGAAGGGACCGGCGGAGACCTGCCCCAGTTCCTTGTGCCACGTGATCGTGACGTGATCGACAGGACCGAACACGCCGGCGGACATGTCCCGCCGCAGTTGCTCGTAGACCGGAGCGTAGAGGAAGTTGTGTCCCACTCCGAGTCGCACCCCGTGGTCATGCGCGCACGCGATGAGCTGATCGCATTCGGCCGGGCTGATGCACATCGGTTTTTCCAGGAACGCCGCCACCCCCGCCTTCAGGATCGCCATTGTCGCCTGGCAGTGGGCTTCTGGCGGCAGCAGGACATGCACGGCATCGAGTTTCTCGTTGCCCAGCATGGCCTCGAGCGATGCGTACACGCCCGGGATGCCAAAGGTCTCGGCGCAGGCGCGCGCCCGCACCAGCGAGCGATCGCAGACGGCCGCCAGGCGTGTGTTGCCCAGCGCACGCAGTGCCTTGGCGTGGTGTTCGGCGATGTATCCGGCGCCCAGGAGGCCGACGCGGAAGGGCCCCGCGCCGGAGCGCCCCGTCGAGCCATCCGCCGGTGCGGCGGGGGCAGAAGCGACTGTGCGGTCTGGTTGCGTCTCTGTCATGTTTCGTCTCTCATCCCTTGGGTTCGATCAAAGTAACATCGCGCTTCTGCCACCGGGTGCGGTAGTGGTACTGGAGCATGCCGAGCAGCTCGGGGGACTTGCCGAGCACGGTGAAGCAGGCATAAAGCGACGCCTCCCGCTGCGACCAGCCGCGATCGCGACCGCGACGGTAGACGCGCATCCCCAGCACCGGATAGCCCAGCAAGCCGGCCAGGCTGAGGCCGAGTGTGGGCGCCGAGAGCAAGAGCGACGCCCCCGGCAGCCCCAAGCCCCAGAACCAGATGCTCCTGCATTCGCGCTGGAAATGCTGGTCGGGCGAGGAGCCGTGGAGCGCGGCGCCTTGCGCGTAGGCCAGGCCGGCGCGGCGAGATCGCGTCCACCACTGGCGGAAATGCAGAAGCGCGGCGTCGTGCCAAACCATGTCGGCATCGACGGCGAGAATCTTCCATCCCGAACGGCGCAAGCGCAGACAGAACTCGTTGTCCTCCGCCGCCATGATCTCGTTGTCGAACCCCCCCACGGCACGGAAGGCCGCCACCCTGGCCATGAAATTGCCGCCACAAGCCTGGATGAGGCCGGGCTGGCGTTGCCATTCGAGGTTGCACAGGAGGTTATAGATCGATGCTTCCGGATCCCGTTCGCGCACGCGGCCGCACACGGCCCCGAGCTCGGCCTGCGCGGCCAGAGTTTCGACCCCGCGTCGCGGCCAGCCCGGGCACAGCTCGCAGTCGCCGTCGACAAACTGCACGAAGTCCAGATGAGGCTGGCGGGCGAGAAGATGCGCGAAGCCCTCGTTGCGGGCCCGCGCCGCGCTGAGCGGTCGGGAGCCATCGAGCTCAAGCACGTCCACTCCTTGGGAGCGCGCCCAAGCGGCGCTGCCGTCCCGGGAACAGGAGTCGACGTAGACCAGTGGCACAGGCTCGGCACGCAAGGCGGCCAGGCAACGGCGGAGCCGCTCACCCTCGTTTCGACCGATCACAACGATACCGTGGCTTGCCATCATGTCCGTGAACTGCCGTCTGCGACGCAGGTCCCTACATACCACAAATGGGCCGCGATTCGGCTACGCGGCCTCGGGGACGAGCTCCCGCTCCTGGGCCTCGGCCCGCAGCTCGCGCAAGCGGCGCGTCAGCGCGCCCGCGATGAAGTACGGGTAGTAGGCAAACAAGCCGTTGGGAATCAGATCCAGCGCCAGGAGCGTCAGCAGGAGGGCGACCCCGGCGACGAGCCGCTGGTCCTTGTCGCTGCCGATGGTGGGCAAGAGTCGGCGCGCCCACAGCACGGGGATGAGCAACGGCGCGAACGCGGTGATGAACCCGACGATACCGTTCATGCTGAGCCGGATGATCCAATAGCCATCGAGCACGGAGGTCTTTTGTCCCTCTTCGTCGTGGACCGTGCTGCGATCGTACTCGCCCCAGCCGAAGAGCATGCGTTCGCGGGCGCGCGCCAGCAGCGCGTCCTCGTTTTCGAAACGAACCGCGAGGGAGCTGGCACGATCGGCCTCCACGCTGCCCGCAGCGTCGAGAATACGCGCCACGGGAAAGATCCCGGACAAGCGGAGCACCGGGTAGAGAACGATGGTGTAGGCAAGCAGCGCGGCGACGAACAACTGACGCTTGGGCCTGGCCAGGGCGAGGAGGGGAATTCCCGCCAGGGCGAAGACGATGGCCCCCGTGCTCTTGCACGCCACCAGCACCAGGAACTGGGTCCAAGCGAGAAAGCGAACCGGCAACCCGAGGAGGACATGGCGATACCGGCCGAGGATGACCAGAGAGCAGGCGGCGGCGAGGAAAAAACGCGCCAGGGCCAGGCCGTGCGACATGAAGACCATGGGGCGATAGCCGCCCCAGCGAATAGTCTGCTCGAAGTCGTGTTGCGCGTAGCCGTAGATCCAGCGGTGCCACTGCGGGCTCATGCGCAGCTCGACCATGGCGAAGGGAATGTAGACCAGCCCGGCGATGGCCAGCGCGGCGACGAGTTGGTCGAAATCCTCGGACTTGCGGCAGAGCGCGTAACCTAGATACAGGGGCAAGAAGGTTCCCACGAAATTGGAGATGCCCATGTAGCAGCCGTCCTTGAAATTCAGCCCCGGAATAAAGACCTGCTCGTTCGTGCCGAAGATCAGCGAGTCGGTATTGGTCAAGCCGGTGACCACGCCGCCAACGAGTAGAAGCAAGGCCAGCACCACGATCCAGCGTTGCTTGGGCAGCTTGGTGACCCACGCCGGGTGGCGCAGCAGACAGGCGGCCAAGATGCAAAAGTAAGGCAGGTTGTGCTTGTCGAAGAGGGGCATGAGCGGGACCTTGAAGGTCACTCGCTCGGGCAAGAACATCTCGGCGCCCAGGGCCACGACCAGCGCCGCTTGCACAGGGCGCAGGAGAAAGAAGACGCCCACCATCGCGGGAATCGAGAAGGCCAGGACTACGATGGCGATCGTGCTGCTCACGACAAAGCCGGTTTTCCAAGGGGGCTTGTCTCGCGGCCGGCGCCCGGCGGGCGCCTACACGGACAAGTGGCGTCAAGATAGCGCATGTCGCAACCGCTGTCAGGGGAAGGGCATGCCGAAATCAGGCTTGCTCGCCCGCCCCAGCACCCACGCGTAGACCGCGGCGACCTGTTCCGCCTTGCGCTCCCAGGTGAACCAGCGCTCGATCCGCGCACGCGCGCGCGCCGCCATCGCGCTTCTCTCTGCTTCGTCGTTTGCCAGGCGTTCGAGCTGGGCGCGCAAGGCCGCGACGATAGCGACGCGCGGGCCCAGGGGAACCAGACACCCTGTCGCGGGCGTGACCAGCTCCGCCGGCCCCGCGTAGTCGACGACCACGGGGACGACCGAGGCGGACATGGCCTCGATGACGACGCCGCCGCCAAATTCGCGGATGCTGGGGAAACCGAACACGTGCGCTTGCCGCAGCCGCTCGACAACGGCCGCGTGATCCAGCCAGCCGGTGAAGGTGACCCCACCGCTGCATCCCAGCTCGGCCGCCCGTCGTTCGAGCTCGGTGCGCTCTGGCCCGTCGCCCACGATTTCGACGCTCACCCTGCCGGCCCGGACGAGCTCGGCACTCGCGTCGATGAGCATGTCGGCGCCCTTGTAGGGAACCAGGCGGCCCACGAAGATCACCCGCAGCGGCTGCCCCGGCCGGCGCGCCTCGGCGGGGTCTGGTTGCACGGCGGGAACCGCGTTCTCCGGAATGTAGACGGACTTGCCGCGCCAGCGCTCGCCCATCTGCCGCCAGGTCGCGCGCGACCCGACGATGAGGCCGGCCGCCGCGTCCCGCATCGACCGGTAGCCAGGCAGCAGGCGATAGGCGTCGCGCACGTACGACAGCCATTCCCTTTCCTGCCGGCGCGCTTCGGCGAACTCGCGCGGCCAAGGCACCCCGCCGTTGAGCGGCCCCACGACAAATGGGATGGCAATCGTCCGCAGTCGCGCGGCGAGCCGGCTCGGCGTGGTGGGGCTAAGCGGAGTCACACGGTGAACGATGTCCCAGGCGCCCGCGCGCAGATCCCGCGCGAAACGCCGCCAGAGCAGGTGCTCGAACCAGTAATAGGCGGGAACGGACAGGGCGGTGACCAGGGTCCAGCCCACGCCCGAGCTACCGCGCAGACGATCGACCAGCTTCCACATCGGCGCGGCCACCGCTTCGTTGTCGAGGGCGGTGAAATCGCGGCCCGCCACCCACCCGGCCCGCGCGATGGCCGCGTGGTTGCGCTCCTGGGTCACGAGATGGACATCGGCAACCCGGCGCAGAGCGGAGGCGAGCGACCAGCCCACGAGCGGCACGCTCACCCACTCGGGGTTGGCGGCCTCCGCGATGACGAGAACCCTGGGGCGCTGCGCGGCGCGCATCGAGCTAGCCACCTTCCCCTCGATCGTGCGCGATGGTGTCAGGCATCCGCTGGGCAGGCACGCGGACATCGAAGGCGATCTCCGCGCGCTGCCGGGCGTTCCGCGACAATCGCTCCCACAAGCCGGGATCGTCGTGGAGCCGGAACAGCACCTCGGCGATGGCGGCTTCGTCCCCCGGTTCGGTGAGGAGC
>JADGRD010000731.1 GCA_017881285.1 Pseudomonadota bacterium
CCCGGTCAAGGGAGCGCACCCCAAAATCGAGATCGAAGCGCACATGGGGCAAGCCCAAGGCCCCATCGTCGCTGCTCTCGACGCGCAGCTTGGGCTCGAGCCGCACGCGCGCCCGGACGAGGCTGGCGCCGTCACCCGCCAGCTCGCCGCGCCAGCGTTTCAGCTTGTCCACGAAGCGCGCCGTGTCCGCCCCCTCGAAGGTGCTGCGCCGGCCGCACACCAGGTCTAGATCCGCGCGCAGCTTCTCGGCCAGGCGTCGCTCGGCCGCCTCGTCGCGCACGGGCACCGCGCCGCCCAGGTGGACCAGGCCACCAGCGTCGATGCGCGCGCAGGGCGGATTGCCGTAGACCAGCGCGGGCAGCACCGACAGCGACGAGCCGACCTGGCGCAATTCGAGCGCGAGGCGTGGGGCGATGCCGCGGGCGATGCGGGGCAAGCGGGTCGTGCGCACCTCGACGGCCATGCGGTGGCACAGCTCGGGCAGGATGCGCGTCGCCAGGTCGCCGAGCTCGGCCGCGGGGTAGATGTGGACGATGGGCAGGCTCTGCAGGAAGCCACCGCACATCTCGATCTCGCCGTGGCGGGCGAGCTCGTCACCCACCAGCACCACGCCGGCGCTGGGCACGGCGGTGATGCGCGGATCGCGGCGGATGGTCACGGCCGCGCCGTCATCGCGGTCGGTGACCACGGCGAACGGCAACACCTCTTCCTCGGACATGGCCACCTGCCGGCCATCGAGAAAGACCATGCGGCAGCCCACCAGCACCTGGATGAGGGCGTCCAGCTTCGAGGGCGGCAGGACGGCGCGCGCCGCGCTTTCGAGGAGCCGATCGGCTTGCAGATCGCATTGCTCGACCTGCAGCGCGCGCGCCTCGGCCGGCCGCGACAGCAGCGCCGACAAGGTGCCGTCGAGCTGCGTTTCACCGCCGTCGGCGCCCACGATGAACCGCCGCAGGGTCAAGCCCGCGTCAGCCTGGGCAAAGCGGTAGGCCACGCGCGCCCAGACCTCGGCGCTGGTCTTCACCGATGCAGTGGCCCCCGCGCCGTCGGCCGCGGCCTGCGCGGCCTGGCCGAGCGCGATGGCCGCCGCCGTGAGGTGCTCGCACGGCCGTTGCCGGCCCGGACAGTCGCAATCCCATTCGTCCTCGCCGGGATAGAGCACCACCTGCGCCGGCACCGCCCGGCCGCTCGCGCGCACGCGCAGCACGATCTCCTCGTCGCCCTGTGATTCCACGGTGACCGCCCCCGCGCGCACCAGATTCACGCCCGCCGACCAGACACCGGCTTTGCTGGCGCGGCGGAGCGAGGCGACGATCTTGGTGAGGTCGGTGGGCATGGCTAGCTTCCCAGCCGATCACGCCCTTTCGATCAAGCGCGACAGGCTGGTCTTAGCCGCGTGGATGGTGGTGCGCATGTCCATGGATTAGCTAATCCCACGTAGTTAAGCAACCGGGGCAGAACGCGGGCTAGTCAAGATGGCGAGCTGCGCGGAGGTGGTGCGGGCGAAGACGCGGACTACCTCCTGCCGGGTCAGGGTCGCGGCCTCGTCGATGGATTGCTTGGCCGCCGCGGCCGGGATCCGCGCCAGCAAGGCCGCATGACCGAGAAGACCGACGAGGGAGAACAGGAAGCGCTCGCGCTCCGGGGGTGACAAGAAATCGAGGCAGCGCAGGACCTCGGCCGGCTTGACCCGGTCCCAGCGGCCGGGCAGCCCCTGATTCGCCAGCCACTGGCCCACGCAGAGGGCCGCGTCGACCAGCTCCTGTTGCTCCTGGGCATCGGCCTTGACTGCGGCCGAGAGCTCCTGCGCCAGCGACATGGCCACGATGCGCGGCGGAGTGTGTTCGACCTCCATGGCCGCCAAGGGATTGAAAGAATGCCTTCGGGAGTGACGTTGGTTTTTGCTCATGCACCTCTTCTCGGACCGCGCCCGCAAAGGTTGCGTGGGCTTTGCTGATTTTGTGCGCGTCGAGGTCTTCAGGACGCAGTTCGGGAACATGAACGGCCACGCGAAAACCCGCTTCAGAATGCCTGCGCCGCCCGTTGTGGCCGCGATCACTGCTGCCCTTAGGGGTTTAGACAGCAAGATGGGACAGCGCATCTCGGGGGATCGAAAGATCCGCGACCAGGAACATCTTGAAATCCCTTGAGGTGATCGACGGGAAACTCGCCCTGGCGGCCAGATCATGGCGCCTGCCACTGCTTGCGAAAAACGCCCGGCGGCGAGAAGCTGCGTCCTAATACAAAGTTCGCCCGACTTGCCGTGTAGCGACGAAGTAGGTACACTCGTGGATGCTTGAAACGACTCCGCTTCGAATGGGACGAGCGGAAGGCGGCCTCAAACCGTCGAAAGCACGGCGTGTCCTTCGAGGAGGCCCGGACAGTCTTCTTCGACGACAACGCCTTGATGCGCCCCGATGAGGAGCATTCGGATGACGAGGACAGGTTTGTGCTTCTCGGACGCAGCGGGCAGCTGCGAACGCTCGTGGTCTGCGACTGCTACCGTCAGTAGGACGAGGTCATCCGCATCATCTCCGCGCGCAAGGCGAATTCCTTCGAGCGCGGGCAGTATGAGGATCGGAGAATGAGATGAGGAAGAACTACGATTTTTCGACGGCAGTCCGGAATCCATACGCTAGGCGGCTCAAGCGCCAGCTCACAATTCGGCTGGACGAGGAGACCATCGACTACTTCCAGGGGCTGTCGCGTGAGATGTCGCTGCCGTACCAGACGCTCATGAACATGTACCTGCGCGACTGCGCCGAGACCGGGAAGCGTCCTCATTGGTCCGT
>JADGRD010000093.1 GCA_017881285.1 Pseudomonadota bacterium
TGGTCATCGGTCGCAACGTATCGAGCAGACGGAACGCGACAGGTGTCGTGTGCCGTTCCTTGCGGTCCATCCAGGCGAGGAGCGGCGGCGTGAGCACGAAGGTCGAGGCCCAGGCCAGCACCATGCCCAGGCCGCCGATCACCCCGAACTGGCGAAAGCCGCGGAACTGCATGGCGGTCAGTGAGGCGTAGGCCACCGCCGCGGCCACCGCCGCCGATAGCGTGCCCACGCGCGTGGCCCACAGGCTGCGCACCAGCGACTCGCGGACGTCCTGGCCCGCGCGGCGCTCCTCCATGTAGCGGGCGATCTGCACGATGCCGAAGTTGATGCCGTTGCCCACGATGATCGAGCCGAGGAACGCCGTATTGGAATTGAGCACGCGCACGCCGAGCAGGCTGGCCAGTGCGAAGGCGTACGTGGTGGCGAGCGACAGCGGCAGCAGCAGAGCCAGCACGCAGGGTAGCCAGCGAAAGAAGAGGAGCAGGGCCAAGGTCACCGCCACGACCACGAGCAGCGACGACAAGGTGAGATCCTGCACCAGCGCCGAGGTTTCTTCGGCCGAGATGGCGACGTCGCCGGTGTAGCCCAGGCGCATGGCGGGCGCGTAGGCTTCGGGCCCACCCAGGGCGGCCACGTCGCTCGCCACGCGCTCGAGCAGTTCCTTGGCCGCGCGGGCGCTGGTCGAGAACCCACCGGTTTCGATGAGCAAGAGCGACAGGCCCAGGCGTGGACTCGTAAAGCGGTCTCCCGCAAGCTCGGACCACGCGGATGCCTGTTGGTACCGCTTCTCCACGTCGGAGAAATCGAGCGGCGGGGCTGGCTCGCTGTCGTCGATGAGGGTGCCCGCGCGCTGCCCGAACTCCCAGCGCAGGCGCTCGTCCACGCGCTCGCGGATGGTCTGCAAGTCGGCCCGGTCGAGCAGCAGTGCCGCGTGGCGCTCGATGAAGGCGCGCTCGGTCGCGAAGTCGACGCGCACCCCTCCGACCAGCCTACTCGGATAGGTCCGCACCCGGGCCGCCAGGTCGTCGATGAAGCGCTCGGCCGCGGCGACGCGTTCGGGCGGGGCGTTTTCGCCCACGTCGGTGAGCACGCCCAGGAATTGCAGGCCGGGCATGCGCCGGCGCAGCTCGTCCACGGCGCGGACGCTTTCCGCGTTCGGAGGCAGCAGCTCCTCCATGTCGCTATGCAAGTTGGCGTAGAGACTGGCCGTGCGCCAAGCCGCGGGCACGGCGCCGACGAGCGCCAAGATCCACAGCAGCCGGCCGTGGCGAAGCAGCCACGCGACGAATCTTCGACTTCTCTCGGCCGGGGGAGCGGTATCCAAATTCACTGCTGGGGCACTATAACCACAGAGAACCGAGGGCGGCCACGGAATCACCCATTGGGGAGGCCAGCCAGCAGGCACGCGACGCCGTGGTCGAAGTCGGCGGGCGGGGGCAGGAGGCTCACGACCAGGGTGGCGCCGAGGCGCAGGTCGAAGAAGTAACCAGGCTGCACCAGCACGGACGAATCGCGCAGCAGGCGCAGTGCCCATTCCTCGTCGCTGACGGTTTCCGGCACGCGCAGGATGGCGGACCAGCCGGCCTCGGCGGGCAGCAGGGTGCACGGCGAGTTCGCGCCGATCCTCTCCGCTAGGGCGCATCGATTGCGCAGCACGCGGTGATGAATCGAGCGGCGGATCTCGGCGCCGATCTCGAGCAGCCGGGGCAAGGCCAGTTGCACGGGCGTGCCGGCCGAGAGATAGGTGTCGGCCACCAGTTCCAGATTGGCGAGGGCTGGCTCGACCAGCACATCCGGGCCGCTGGCCGCGATCCAGCCGAGTTTCATCTGGGGCAGGCCGCTCGCCTTGGAAAGCCCGCCCAGGGAGAAGGTGAGCGCTGGGCCGGGACGAGCCGCAATCGCGGTCACCGCGTCTGCCGCGGGCGCGATGGGGAAATCGGCGAAGACCTCGTCGGCGATGACGGCTACGCCGGTCTGCGCGGCCAAGGCGGCGAGGCGTTGCCCATCGTCCGCGCCGAGGTACGAGCCGGTCGGATTGTTGGGACTGACCACGACGACCGCGGCCGCGCCCACGAAATCGAGGCTGGGAAAGTCGATGTGCCAGAGTCCGTCGTAGGCCAGACGGTAGGGCCGCGCTTCGAGACCTTCGAGGCGGGCCAGGTAGTCGAAGAGCGGATAGCTCGGCTCGGGGACCAGTACGGCCTGCCCGGGGTCGCCCAGGAGCTTGAAGAGCAGGGCATACGATTCGCTGGAACTGGCGGTGAGGAAGATGCGGCCACTGTCGACGCTGGCGCCGCGCCGGGCATAGTCAGCGGCCACGGCCGCGCGCGCGGTGGGTAGGCCTCGCGGCGTGGGGTGATAGTGCGCCATCGCGGGTTCCGCGAAGGCGGCCGCGATGGCATCGGCCGGGTAGGGCAGGCCGGCCAGCGTGGGATTGGACACGGTCAAATCGCAGAGAGAACGGCCGCGCGCGCGCAGCTCGCGCTCCGCCGCCGCCAGCCGATTTTCCGGGACGCCCCAGGCTAGCCGCCGCGAAAAATTCACAGGGCTCCCTGTCTCACAGCAGCCCGACGTCTTCCGCGCGCATGAAGCCTTCCAGGCCGTTGGCCAGGCGCACGCGCACCCAGTCCTGCTCGCGATCGAGCACGCGCACGCGCAGGCCGCCGTGCACCTCGAAACTGGTGCGGAAGTTGCTGTCCGCGCCCTCCTTGACGGAGACCCGGTCGGGCAGCACCACGGCCGCCGGGAGGCGGTCCAGGTTGACGCGGCCGAGCAAAAGCAGCCCGGCCAGGAGCGCGCCGGTGCCGAGGATGGCCGCGCCGGTGGTGACGGCCAGGCGCGAATCGTGCGCCATGCTCCGGCGCAGGAAGAGCAACCCGAAGCACCCGAGGTAGAGCCCGCAGAAGAGCCACACCTCCGTCGACGGGCCCAGGTAGGTGACGACGCGGCTCCACAGCGGCTCGCGCTCGGCGCCTTCCAGCTTGTCGTGCGCGCGCTGGCCCGCCAGCTTGCGCGCCTGCGTCAGATTGAAGCGGGCGTCGTCATCATCGGGGGCCACGACCAAGCTGCGCTCGAAGGCCCAGATGGCGTGGCCAAGCTGTCCGGCGCGGAAGTAGGTGACGCCGAGGTTGTAGTAGAGGTCGGCGGAGACGACGTGCTGCCGGTCGAGTTGCTCGTAGGCGGCGGCCGCGGCCCGGTAGTCCCCGCGCAAATGCGCCTCGTTGCCGCGCTTCCAGGCTTCGTCGAGGAGATCGGCATGGGCGGGGCGCGCGAGAGCGGCAAGCGCAGGCATGACCGCGAGCAGGGCCGCGATCGACACGCCGAGAGCGCGAGCCTTCACGACGGGCTCCCTTCGCGCGCGCCGAGCTTCTCGAAGTCCTCGATGATCTCCCCGGCGCGGTCGATGGCGCGGCTCGCCTCCTCGGCCGTGATGCTGCCCGGGGCGAAGCGGGCGCGATCGCAGTCGTCGAGCGCGGCCACGGTCCCGTCGACGAGCGCGGGGGCGGCGCCGGCCTTCGCCATGGCCGCGCGCAGCTCGTCGCGCGACATGCCGGCGGCGCTGCTGCCCATCTTCCCGGCCAAAAGCTCGCGCAGCACCCGTTCGATCTCGCCCAGCGAGGGGGCGAGGCGTCCTTCGTGCAGGAGCGCGGCGGCGGTGCGCAAGCGGCGGCTGGCCGCGCGGCGCAGCTTGCGGCGGCGCTTGCCCTCCGACTCCTCGCCCAGCCGAGCCCGCGCCACGCCGAGCAGACCAAGGAAGGCCAGCAAGGCGGGTGGCGCGATGACCAGGCCCACGAACGTGGGCGAGCGGTAGAGCGCGGCGCCGAAGTCGCGGCGCAGGGCCGCGCGGTTGCGCAGCGGGCGCACGTCGATGGCGAGCAGGTTCTCGCTGCCCGCCGCCGCCGGCGTGGGCACCGCCGCGGCCGGCGACTGCGCCATCGCCTGGCCCGTGACCACCAGGCGCAGCGGCGCCGTCTTCGCGGTGACGTAGGTCGTCTTCTGCGTGTCGAAATAGGAGAGCGCCAATGGTGGAATCTCCGTCTCGCCCGGCTTCTCGGGCAAGAGCAGGTACTCGGCGGTCTTGCTACCCCCGATCTCGTCGGCGTGGTTGAGTTGCACGCTCACCTTGGGATCGTAGATCTTCCAGCCGTCGAGGCGAGGCAAGGCGGGCAGGGCGATCTTGCGCAGGTTGCCCTGGCCGTCGATCCGCAGCCTGAGCGTGATGGCCTCGCCTACCTGGACGTGGTCGCGGTCCACCTCGGCGGCGAGGGTGAAACGCCCGACCGCGGACGGGTCGAAGCCGGCGGGCGCTCCCGCGGGCAAAGGCACGATCTCCAGCGGGACGGGATCCGCCCGCAGGTGCTCGCTACGCAACGGCGCGCCGAAGAAGCCCACGCGCGAGATGTCGGCCTCGAGCGGCGTGACCGTGGTGCGCCCCGGCCGAAGCCCGAAGAGCGCCTTGCGCATGAGCGGCCCGACCAGATACACGCGGCCGTCGATGACCTGCTCCGAGAGGCTCAAGCCGTGCTGGCGCTGCGGAACCTCCAGGTCCTCGACCCAGAAGCCGTCGGTGCGTGGTTCCTTGGTGGGCGCGTAGTTGTTCTGGCGTTCGGCCAGGCAGAGGGACCATTCGATGGTGATCTGTTCGCCCACGAAGGCGCGGGTCTTGCTGGGAAGTGCGCGCAGAAAGTTGCGCTGTCCGGCGGGGCGGCCCGGGTCAGCCGGAGCCGGTTCCGGCTCGGGTTCGGGCTCGAGCCCGGGGAAAAGGGAACTGGGATCGGGAAACCCGGGGAAGCCGCGCGGTGCTCGGGGGCGGGGCTGTGGCGCCTGGCCGGTCTCGACCACCGTGACGTTGACCTTCTCGGTGCGCAGCTCGCGGCCGTCGACGCGCACGCCGGCGGGGCCGATGACCAGCTTGCCCTTCTGCAAGGGCACGAGCTGGTAGTGCCAGGTGTAGATCTGGCGCATCAGGCTGCCGCCGCCGCCCATCTGGATCTGCGTGGACTGGCTGGGCTGCTCGGCCACGACGCGGAATCCGCGGAAGTCCGGCGGTCGGTAGTCCTCCATGCGCACGTTGTCCGCGGAAAGCGTGACTTCGAAGGGGAAACTTTCGCCCACGCCGACCGGATTGCGGCCGAGGCGCGCGGAAAACGACGTTCCTTGCCCATACGCCGTGGCGGCGAGGAGTAACGGAGCGGCGGCGAGCAGGAAGGGCAGGGCGCGCATCTCGTGGTCTTTCGTCTACCAGTCTTTGGCCGGCGGCGCACGGCGGACGGCACGCAGGCGGGCGCGCATCTTCTCCAGATCCTTCGGGCTGCGCTCCAGATTGTCGAGCACGGCATCGATCTCGCGCATGTCCTGCCCCTTGTCGTCGGCGCGGTTTTGTTGTTTGGGTTGTTCGTCCTTCTTTTCGTCTTTGCCCTCCTCCTGCTTCTGCTGCTCGTCCTGCTTCTTGTCGTCTTGCTTCTGCTTTTCGTCCTGCTTCTTGTCGTCTTGCTTCTGCTTGTCGTCCTTCTTGTCCTGGTCCTTCTTGTCTTGGTCTTGCTTGTCGTCTTTGTTGTCTTGGTTCTTCTTTTCTTCCTCTTTCTTCTGGTCGGCTTCCTTCTTCTTTTGCAGGGCCAGCTCCAGGTTCCACTTGGCACGGTTGTTCGCCGGATCGAGGGCCAGACTGTGCCGGTAGGCGGCGATGGCGTCCTCGTACTTGTCGTTCTTGAAGTAGCTGTTGCCCAGGTTGTAGAAGGCCGCGGGCCGCAGCCCGGGCGCCGCGGTCTGGCTGGCGCGCAGGAACTCGGCGCTCGCCTCCTCGAAGCGCGACAGCGCGAACAGGGCGTTGCCGCGATTGAAGTGCGCGCCGGCGTCGTTCGGCAGCTCGGTGACCGCCTTGTCGTAGGCCGCGAGCGCCTCCTCGGCCTTGCCGCTCTTCAGGCTGGCGTTGCCGCTGTCGGCCGCGCGGTTGTTGCTCTCGAGAGGGCTCCAGGCACCGAGGAAGGGCAAGGCGACGGCGAGCACCAGGGCCGCGTTCGCGGTGGGGAGCTTGCGGCGGCGCTCGCCCAGGCAGGCCTCGACGAGCAAGAGGACCAGCGCCGGGAAGAGCAGGACCTCGAAGACCTCATCGTACTGTCGGACCAGGCGGGCCTCGCTCTCCGTGCGCTTGAGCCCGGCCAGCGCGGCCTCGATGGCCTCCACGCCGAAGTGCTGCGCGTCCGCACGCAGATAGCCGCCGCCGGTCTTGCCCGCGATCTTGGCCAGCAGATCCTCGTCGAGCCGCGAGGTGACGTACTTGCCATCCTTGTCCTTGATGTAGCCCGCCGCTTGTTCCCCCTCGCCGGTCTCGGGCACCAGCTCGCCCGAGCGCGAGCCGATGCCCACGGCGAAGATCTTGATGCCGAGCTTGGCCGCCTGCTCGGCCGCGTCGAGAGGCTGGCTTTCGGTTTCCTCGCCGTCGGTGAGCAGGAGGATAACCTGGTCGCGCGTCTCGCCGCCGGTTGCGCGCAACCGCGCCAGCATCTCGGTGGCGCTGGTCAGTGCCCGGCCGATGGCGGTGCCGCCGATCGGCATGTCCGACGGGGACAGGTCGCGCCAGAAGAGCTTCACGGCGTCGTAGTCGGTGGTTGGCGGATAGGTCAGGGTCTCGCCGGCGAAGGCCACCAGTCCCACGCGATCGCCCGACAGCCGATCCATCAGGCGCTCCAGCTCGCGCTTGGCCCGTTCCAGTCGCGAGGGATAGATGTCCTTGGCCAGCATCGACTTGGAGAAGTCGAGCGCCACCACCAGGTCGAGGCCACGCTGTTTTTCCAGGCGCGCGCGTCCGCTCGACTGCGGCCGCGCCACGGCCAGGGCCAGTAAGCCGACGGCCAGAGAAACCAGGGTCGCGCGCGCGACCTTGCGCGGGACCGAGGTGGCGGCCGACATGCGCGCGATGAGGCGGGGATTGCCCAGACGGGCGAGAGCGCGGCGGCGCAGTACGAAGGCGATGGCGTAGGCCAGCACCAGGGTGGGCACGAGCAGGAGCAGCCAGAGCAGGTGGGGATGCGCGAGTCTCACGGCAGCCTCCGCAGGCGGCTCAGTCGCAACAGGGTTTCGAGCAGTAACGCCGCGAACGCCGGCCACAGGAAGAAGGGGTAAAGCTCGGCCCACAGCACGCTACGATCCTTGATGCGCGATTTCTCCAGATCTTCGAGGATGCTCTGGAAGCGCCGGACAAGCGCGTTGGTGTCGGTAGCGAGATAGGGCATGCCGCCGGTCATCGAGGCGATCTCCTCGAGCAGCTTGGGGTTCACGGGGTAACGGCCGCCGCCACCCCGGGTGTCGTCATCTTGCTCGGCGGCGCTGTCGTGCGCGCCGGCCAGGATGGTGTAGATCTTCACCCCCAGCTTCTGCGCGAAGGTCGCGGCCTGGATGGGCGAGATGTTGCCCGCGTTGTTGTCCCCGTCGGTGAGCAGGATGACGACCTTGGACTTGGCGTCGGACTTGCGCAGGCGGGCCAACGCGACGCCCAGGCCGTTGCCGATGGCCGTGCCGCGGCCGTCGACGATGCCCGAGCGCAGGTCGGCCACCATGCGCAGCAGCGTCCCGTGGTCGAGGGTAAGCGGCGCGTAGGTGTAGGCCTCGCGACCGAAGATGACAAGGCCGATGCGGTCGCTGGGCCGTCGGCGCACGAAGTCCTGGATGACGGCCTTGGCGGCCTCCAGGCGATTGGGCACCAGGTCGCGCTCTTCCATCGAGCCTGACATGTCGAGGGTGATGACGATGTCGATGCCTTCGAGATCGAGGTTGTCCTCGCGGGTCGAGGTCTGCGGCCGGGCCAGGCCCAGACCGAGCAGCGCGACGGAAAACACGCGCAATGCCACCGGCAGATCGCGCAGCCGCGCCACGATCCCGGGCCGCTCGGCCCCGAGCTCGCTGGCGCGCGAATGCACGAGGTACGCCGGCCGTGGCCGGCGAATGCCGAGCAGTAGGACGAGCCCGACGGCGACGGGAGGAAGGAGGAGCAGCCACGGATGGCCGAAGCGGAAGGTGGTGAGCCCGCGGAAGAGCGCGGCGTACACCAGGGCCGCCGGCACGAAGAGCGCGGCCAGAAGCCGGTAGGGAACGCGGCCGCGGGTTTGCGGAGCCGGTCTAGGCACGGGCGCCCTCCACGGTGGGAACCAGCGGCGGCAATTCCGGGCGCGGGCGCGTCGCCTCGACCATGCGGATGGCGGTTTCCAGCGCGCCGCGCGTTTGCTCCACCGTTGGCGAGAATTTCGCAAACTTGACCAGGTCACAGCCCGAGAGCCAGCCCTCGATCTCGCTGCCCAGCACCCCGCGGGTTTCCTCCGGCGGCACTCGACGCACGATCGCCACCAGCTCCTCGGTTGTCATCTCCAGCGAGTCGAAGCCGAAGCGGCCGCCGAGGTACTCGCGGATGGCCTCGGACAGCTCGAAATAGAACGGTCGCAGGTCGCCCCCTTGGGCGAGCAGCGTGCCCAGGCGGTCGAGCTTTTCCATCGCGACCTCGTGGGCGGGGCGGGGTGGCGCGGCCGGGGCGGCCGGCCGGCGCGCACGCAGGTGGCGGCGCACGAGGAGCGCGATGAGCGCGCCCAACCCGGCGGCCGCGATGCCGCCCGCGATGTAGAGGAACAGGTAGTCGCGCTGGCGCACCGGCACCGAGTCGGCGTTTTCCTTGAGCTTGGGCTCGGGCTCGTTCGCGATGAGGCTCTTGATGGTGATGGGCACGGCGGCCGTGCGCACGCTCTTCACGCTGCCGTCCGGGCCGAAATAGGTCAGCTCGACCGGCGGGATCTCGAAGCTGCCGGGTTCGTACGTGGCGACGCCCAGGGTGAACTCGCGGCGCATCTTGCCGTCGCCGAGATCGGTTTCTTCCAGCGTGCGCGACAGTTCGGAGAAGGGGCCGAGATCGAGGTTGGCGGGCAGGACCACAGGCATGGCGCGCGGTCCGACCGAGGTGATGGCGAACGCGATCTTGTCGCCGACGTGGGCCTCCGCCTTGTCGGTGCGCACCGCGACCGTGGGCGCATCAGCCGCCGTGGCCTGTGCGGCAGGGGAACCAGCGTCGATGGGAGCCGCGGCCAGCAGGGCGAAGAGCAGCGTAGGGCTCAATGGCGCAGTCTCCGTGCGCGGGCCTCGAAGAACGTGGTCAGGGCCGGCCGGTAGGGACGGTCGGTGGACACGGCGATGGCGTCGAGCGAGAGGCGGCGGAAAAGCGCCTCGCGGGCCTCGGCCTGCCGGCGGCTCGCGGTGGCGAAGGCGCGCCCCTCGGGCCCGGACGTGTCGAAGACGACGATCTCGCCGGTCTCGGGATCGAGGAGATCGACGAGGCCCACCTTGGGCAGGGCGTTTT
>JADGRD010000094.1 GCA_017881285.1 Pseudomonadota bacterium
CGTGCAGCCGAGCGAAGCCGGCAGGCAAGATACTGCCAAGCCACTCGACGTGGGCGCCCCCGATGTGGCCGTGCCCGCAGACACCGCGCCGCCCGCGCCGGATCTGGCCGCGCCCGCCGATTTGGCGATTGTTTGTACCCAGGGGGGAACGAGCTACAGCCCCGACGAGCAGTACGCGCCCGATATCTGCAACACCTGCATCTGTCTGAGCAGCGGCGACTTCGCTTGCACGAATCGTGTGTGCGTGGTGGACGCCGGCGGAATCGACTGAGGCTCTCGCCCTCTGGTGACGCCTGCCGATCGCGGGATCGGCGGGCGCGCTAACTCAGCGTGAACGGGTAGCTGATGATCTGGCTGGTGCCAGCGGCCGGGAAGCGCAGGCGGCCGACCACGCCCTTGATGCAACCGAAAAGGCCGTTCCGCTGCAACACGGCCGGCGCCTCGACGCGCACGCCGCGAACGCTGCCCGCGCGCTGGATGCGGAATTTGATGGTCACGCGGCCGGGAACGTAGGTTTCGGGGTCGGGCCGCGCGCGTGCGATGCACTCCAGGATGGCCGATTCCTGGCCACGAAAGCGCTCATCGATCTGGTCTTGCGAAAGCTCGGGCAGCTCCTTGTCGTTCGCCATATCCAGACGGAGCACGTCGGGCGTGGACAGATCGTCGCCCTGGGCCAGCGGGCGCAGATCCGCAGCCGACAGGCGCACGGGCTCGGCTTCCGGCTCGGCGGCGGGAACGCCGTCACTTGCTGCCGGGCCGCGCGCGATGCGCACGGCGCCGCGTGGCCGCTTCCTCGCCTTCTTGCTCGTGGTCGCTGCCCCCGCGTCGGCGGTTTTCGCCGCCGGGGGGGGCGCGGCGGATTTCTGGTGCTGCCAATAGAGGTAGCCCCCGAAGCCGAGGCCGGCGACGACAAGGCCGAAGAGAAAACCCTTCATGCAGGGGCAAGCGTACAACGAAGCCGGGCGGGCCGCGAGGTGGCTAGCCCCCCAGCACTGCGCGCTCGATGAGGGCCCACACCTGACGGTGCAGGAAGAGGTACGACAGCGCGCTGGCCGCCAGGAATGGCCCAAAGGGTACCTCGGCCCGGCGGATCGATAGGGGGGCGGGCGAGGCCTGCTCGTTGCCCGTTGGCGCGGTCGTTGCGTCACCGCCGGCCACGGTGGGAGTCTCGGGCGCGGCGGCTACCGCGGCAGCGGCCGCGGCGCGCCGGCGCCGCTGTACCAGCAAGGCCGGGACGCTGACCAGGATGCCCACGACCGAGGCGGCGCAGACGATGGGCGGCAGGGCCTTCCAGCCGAGGAGCGCGCCCATCACGGCGAGCAACTTGCCATCCCCGAGGCCCAGGCCTTCGCGGCCGGTGCTGTAGTAGTAGGCGTCGGCGATCAAGCGCACCAGCGCGTAGCCGGCAGCGGCGCCGATGGCGCGATCGAGCCAGGCGACCTCGCCCGTGGCGAATCCGCCGAGGAAGAACACCACCACCGACGGCAGGGTGATCGCGTCGGGCAGGCGTTTGGTGTCGAGGTCGATGAAGGTCAGCACGACCAGTACGGCGGAAAAAGCGAAGTACACCGCGTAGCGCGCCGCCCGCACCCCGAGGGGCACGCCCGGCGCATCGAGCGCGAAGCACCACAGGACCAGGGCGGAGAGCCCGGCGGTCAGGGCCTCGACCCCGGCGTGGCGACCGGAAAACTTGGCGCCGCAGTGGCGGCAGCGGCCGCGCAAGAGGAAATAGGACAGGATGGGGACGTTGTCGCGCGCGAGCACGCGGGTCCCGCAAGCGAAACAGTGCGAGGGAGGCGACACCACGGACATGCCGCGCGGAATGCGCGCGATGCACACGTTGAGGAAGCTGCCCCAGATCGCGCCGAAGCCGGCGGCCATGGCCAGTGCCAAGATCTCGAAGAAAGCCAGGCTTTCCGTGGGGCGTGGGTTCACGCGATGACGGTAGCATTTAGTGGTAGATTTCGCCGCCTCTTGATGCGCATTCGTGGTCCTCGCGCGCCCGCCGCGCTGATTCTTGTCCTTGTCGCCGCTGGCTGCGGCCGCGCGAAGACCGCGGCGGGGCTCTCGCCGGTCGAATCCCTGGACGGCGCGCTGGCACCTTCGGCGTTCGTCGCGAACCTGCGCAAGGCGGGCGGTGGCCATTTCCATGCCACGGCCAGGTTTCGCGCCGACGCGGCCGCCCGAGCCCAGCCGGACGACGGGGCGAAGGCGGCCTCGCCGCCGGCGGTGACGACCACGACAGATCTGTGGATGGACAAGGCAGGCAACTTCCGCCTGAGCGAAAGCAACGACCAGGACGGCGGCCGCGACATCGTGCGCGTTGGCGGCGAGATCGCGGCGGCCTTGCGCTACGGCCGGATGGTGCGCCGGCCGGCGCAGGACGCCGAGAGCAACCGCCTTCTCGCCGAGGCGCTGGGCGCGCCCTGGGCGGTCTGGGAAGTCGTACGCCGGCAGGTCGAGGTGGAAGGCGCGGGCCAAGGCGCGTTTCGCTGCAAGCTGGGCGGGCGGTTGACCAATCTGCCCGCGGGCTTTCCCGCGAGCGTTGGCCTGCGCAAGTGGCGTGACACGGTTCTCGTCAAGGGACTCGATGGCCAGGTTGCTCTTGACGCCGCGGGCAAGTTGCCGCTCGCGTTTGCCTGCAAGACCAACTTCCAAGCGGTGCGCGACGAACTGCCCATCGCGGGGGAGATCGCGGTTTCTGCCACGCTCGACGAGGTCGGCAAGGTCGCGGACATCGTGATGCCCGAGGCCGAAACCCTGCACTTGCGCCAGCGCACCGCGCTCGAGGAGCGCGCCCTGCTCGGCGGCCTGGGTGCCGCCGTCGCGGCGCAGGCCAGGAAGAGCTCGCCATGAGCGCCGAGCCGCCCGTTACGCGCGTGGTCGCCGAGCCGGTGACGCCGCATGATGCGGGCAAGCTCGCGCACCTTGGCGCGCACCGTGGCCTCATCATCCGGCGTTCCTTGTTGATCGGCGCAATCCGTGGTTTTTTCCCCGTACCCATGGTCGACGAGCAGATCGCCGGCCGGGTGATCGCGGGGCTGTTCGGGAAACTGGCGGCTGGCCGCCAAGTGGACATGCCGCCGGCCGCTGCCGCCGTGCTGGCCGCCGGAAACGGCGCCGTGGCCAACCTGACGCTGGCGGCGGTCGCCCTGCTTCTGGCCAAGTTCGCGGGCCGCAAGTTCCTCGCACTCCTCGCTACGGGCCGCGGTGCCGACGAGATGGCGCGCACCTTCTACCGGGCCACCCTCGTCGACCATTACTGCGCCAAGCTGCACGTGGGCGGCCCCATCAGCACTGGCGACGCTGGCCGCCTGCACGGGGCGATCGAGGCCGAGCTCGGGGAGATGACCCTGGGCCCGGCCTTGACCGCGTTTGCCGAGGGGGGCCGCGTTCTCGGCCGGACGCTGCTCGAGGCTCCGCGGTGGCTCTCGCAGCGCATTGCCGGACTGGCCGAGCGCTTCGTGCGCACCGGCGGCAACCCCGACGTGCTCGACGCCGTGGTCGAGCCGTCCGGCGATGACGACACCTGGCTGGAGCGCGCCGCGCGGACCGTCGAGGAGGCCCTCGCGGGAGCCGGCAGCGAGCACCTGGCGAGGATTGTCGAGCGGTTCGAGAAGCGGTGGCAGGGCGCGACGCCCCAAGAAAGCACGCGCGCTGATTGAGGAGCCGGTCGGGCTTTGCTACGATGATCCCTACGTGAAGAAGACAAAGCCCTCCAAGAGATCCGCCAAGCAGCACAGGAACGTTAGACCCGTCGTCGCGGCCAAGCAGCCGGCGTCGCGCAAGGAGGGTGGTAAGGCCAAGAAGCCGAGGGCGCGGCCGCGCCGGACAGAGGCGGCGGGCTTGTCCCCTGTGCGTCCCGCCGATGAGCGTGGGCGGCGCGAAGCGCTCGCCCTGGGCAAGGCCGCCATCGCGGCGGCGCTCGCCAAGAAGGCCATCGAGCCGGTGCTCATCGACGTCAGCGGCCGAGCCAGCTACGCGGATTTCATCGCCGTGGTCAGCGGCAAGAGTGATCGCCAGGTCGACGCCATCGCCGAGGGCGTGTGCGAGACGCTGGCCGCGTCCGGGCGCCGGCCCTTGGGGCGGGAAGGCGCGCGCAACGGTCGCTGGGTGCTCATCGATTTCGGCGACGTGGTGGTGCACGTTTTCTACCATCCGCTGCGCGAGGTCTTCGACATCGAGAGCCTGTGGATCGACGCGCCGCGCGTGAAGCTGCAAGTTCCAGCCGAGGCGCGGGCCGATGCAGCGCCAGGCCGCGACACCACCCCGTGAAGATCCTGGTCCGCGCCGTCGGCAAAATGCGCGATCGGCGTTTGTCCTCGCTGTGCGAGGAATACGCCGAGCGGGTACGGCGCCACGTACCCATCGCGATCGACGAGGTGGAGGACGACGAAGCGCTGCTGCGCGGGCTGCCGCCGGGGACGGAGATCATCGCCCTCGAACCCGGTGGCGATGCGTGGACCACGGCCGAATTCACCAAGTACTTCGAGCGCCGCATGGTGCAGGGCACGCGGGCGCTCGCTTTTCTCATCGGCGGCGCGGACGGGCTGGCGCTGGCCACGGTCAAGCGGGCGCAACGGCGGCTTTCCCTTTCGCCGCTGACCCTGCCCCACCGCCTGGCGCGCGTGCTCTTGTGCGAGCAGATCTATCGTGCGGTTTCCATCATCCGCGGCGAGCCATACAGTAAGTAGACTTCGGTCTTTCTTGTGTAGACTTGCGCTCGCATGAGCATCGGCAAGCGACTCTTCAACATGGCGCGCTCGGAGATCAACGCGCTGCTCGATCGCGCGGCCGAGGCCGAGCCGCAGTCGAGCTCGGGGAGGGATCCCGACGAAGATCTCTATCGCCGCTTCAGTCTGGACGAGCTCACCGACGCGGAGCTGGAGGCCGAGATCGAACGGCGCTATCGCGCCCGCCAAGCCGCGAAGGGTGGGGCCGCGCGGGCCCCAGCTGACTCGTCCGCCGGCCCGCGTTCCACCAACCGCGCCGGCGCCGCGCGGGCGCCAGGCGCCGGTCCTGCGCGCAAGTCCGCGCCGCCCGACGAGCTTCGCCTGGCCTACTCGGCACTGGAGGTCCCCTACGGCGCGGATTTCGCGACCGTGCGCAAGTCCTACCGGTCGCTCATGCGCAAGTATCACCCCGACCGGCACGCGGGCTCACCCGAGAAGCAGAAGGCCGCCACCGAGCTGGCGCAGAAGCTCTCGGCCGCCTACGCCCTCATCGAGCGCCGGCCGCGCACCTGACTCTTAGCCTCTCCCCTTTGGGGAGAGGCCGCCGCGCAGGCGCGGCGGGTGAGGGGTTGCGCCTCGCCCGGTGAGGGGGGCCTATTTCGCCTTGCCCTGGTTGGCCACCGCGTTCATGGCCGCGGCGATCGCGGCCTGGTCGCCCAGGTAGTAGTCCTTGATGGGCCTCAGCTTGTCGTCGAGCTCGTAGACCAGTGGGATGCCGGTGGGGATGTTGCGCTCGACGATGTCCGCTTCGGAGATGTTGTCCAGGTACTTGACCAGCGCGCGCAGGCTGTTGCCGTGGGCCGCGATGAGCACGCGCTTGCCGGTCTTGATGGTGGGCGCGATGGCTTCATGCCACGCGGGCAGAAAGCGCGCGACGGTGTCCTTCAGGCACTCGGTCGCCGGCAGCTCGGCGGGCTTCAAGTCGGCGTACCGCTTCTGCGGATCGTTGCCCGGGAAACGCTCATCGGTCTTCTCGAGGGGCGGCGGCGGAATGTCGTAGCTGCGCCGCCAAATCTTGACCTGCTGCTCGCCGTACTTGGCCGCGGTCTCCGCCTTGTTCAAGCCCTGCAAGGCGCCGTAGTGGCGTTCGTTGAGACGCCAGTTGCGGTGAACCGGAATCCACATCAGATCCATGCCGTCGAGCGTGAGCCACAGGGTGCGAATGGCGCGCTTGAGCACCGAGGTGAAGGCGATGTCGAAGGTGTAGCCTTCATCCTTGAGCAGCTTGCCAGCCGCCTTGGCCTCGGCAAGCCCCTTTTCCGACAGGTCGACGTCGGTCCAACCAGTGAAGCGGTTTTCCTTGTTCCATTCGCTTTCGCCGTGCCGTAGCAGCACCACTTTGTGCATTTCGATTCTCCCCTTCTCTTTGGAAAGAACCCTGGGAGGGTTCTTTCAATCTCCCGCGAGGAGGACCGTCGGGCAAAGCCCGGCGGCCCTCACGCGTTTTTGGTCTCTAGCGTTGCGGGGCGTATTTCTATCATGCTCTGGTGCACGGAGGCGCCCTCAAGCATGCGAACGCCGTCCGGCCAGGCCTCGATCTGCAGGAAGCGGCCACCCGCCGCGCGGTAGCGCCACAGGGTGCACGGGCCGGGCGCGCGGCCGGGCACGTTGCCCGTGACCAGCACCGTGGCCATCCCCGAGAGCTCGAGCAGGAAACTCTCGCCACCGTGGTAAATGGTGGCGGGCGGCGGCGTGGTGATGTCGAGCGGCGCGATCTCCGCGAGGACGACCATGCGATCCGCCATGGCGTTGCCCGGGATCTCCAAATAGCGGGCCTGGCCGCCGGCCCCTAGGCGCGCCAGGCGCAACCCGCTGCCTTCGAGCTGGTAGTCGAGGACGCCTTCGACCGCGAAGGCGATGCCCTGGTAGCCGACGATGTCGCGAGGGTGCAGGTTCACGCGGTGCCAGCGGCAGTATCGCGCCAGGCTCGCGGCGTTGGCAATGCCTAACCCTTCCAGGTACGTGCTCGGCGACGTGCAGCGGCTGCCCAACGGCGACCCGCTACGGCCCGCCCGAAAGATGAGGAAAAGGGTGCTCGCACGCACCCTGCGGGAGATCCCGACATCCAACTTCACGACAGAGGAAACCTCCAAGTGTTCCTCTCCGAGGAGGCGTGATGCATCCGCAAATCAGTTTCTGCTTTGCCCTGGCTTTCATTCTGGGGCTGCCATTTCTCGCCCGCGCGGCCGACTTGCCCAAGGTAGGCGACGTGGCTCCGGACTTCATCCTGCCTTCCCAAGAAGGCACGAACGTTCACTTGAGCAAGCTGCGCGGCCAGTGGGTGGTGCTCTACTTCTATCCCAAGGACATGACCCCGGGCTGCACGCTGGAGGCGCACAACTTCGCCAAGGACCAGCCCGAGTACACGGCCCGCAACGCCACCGTGCTGGGTGTCAGCGTGGACGGCATCGATTCACACAAGCAGTTCTGCACCAAGGAAAACCTCAACTTCAAGCTACTCGCCGACACCGACAAGAAGGTGGCGGACGCCTATGGGTCGCTCAACAACTTCCTGGTGGTCAAGATGGCCGCGCGGCACACCTTTCTCATCGATCCGCAGGGCAAGATTGCCCGCGTCTACGCCGACGTGAAGCCCGCCTCCCACAGCCAGGAAGTCCTGGCCGCCCTGGACGCACTGGCGCCAAAGAGGGCGGCCAAGGCCAAGTAGCCCCGTGGCGGCAACCCTACGCAGCCCGAGGCATTCCCGTTGTGTCCGAAAATACGGCACATCCTCCCGGCACATTCTCCCGCGGTCTTCCTCGGGAGGCTACGGTATCGCGCGCGACGCAACCGCGCGAGCCCGGGCCGCTCGCAAAGTCATGATCCCACCGACGATGAGTGCAATCCCCATCGGTATCGAGAGGTAACTCTCCACCTTCGAACCGAATCCGACGATATTCAGCACCGTCGAGAGGCGTTGCGACGAGATACTGAACCGCCAGGAGGCCCGGAGTAGAAGGACACCATCGACGAGAGAGGCCAGCCCTGCAACGAGCGCAAGCATGCCCGCCAAACGATAGGTTCGGATCAATGCGCAGAGGCCGGCCAGGAACGCGGGAACGATCATCGTGATGATCATGAGCAGAACATTCGCGACAGCACGATTGTAGCGGCCGCGCGGCCAGCCTTCCTCGGCAATGCCGTCGACGACTGTGAGGAGCAGGGGGATAAGAAGCATCGCCCGCAGCGCGAAGAAGATCCGCCAGGCGCGCAACGTCGGATGCTTCTCGCGGCCGAGGAACCACAAGGCTGCCACGGCAGGGGCACAGAACAGCCCGGTGCCGATCAGGCTGCGATAGAGAGGAGGTACGTGCAGAAACGAGCGGAGCGCGGCGAAGAGGGGCACGAACCCAATTGCCCAGACCACGAACACGATCGTTCGCAGGCTAAGGTTCCGTTCTTCTGTCGCCGACGGCGCCTGCGCACTTGGTTCTGTCGTTGGCATGCTTCACTATCCCGTGGTGAGCCTGCATTCTAAGGAAATCCCCTCGCTTCAGCAAACGCCATGATTCGCTACTGCGCAGCGAACCGGGCGATGACTTGCAACCAATGCAGCGGTCGGCAGGCCGGCCTTCCCGCATCGCAGATTCCTCCATGATTGCAGGGCTGACGCTCTTGCGAAGACATTTGTGCGGAATGTCCGTGCGCACAGCTGGGGTGCGTACGCATCACCTCGACGATCAGAACTGCACGCCAGTGTCGATGTAGTAGAAGTCTTTGTAGAAGTTGGCCAGATCTTTGTCGGTGGTGGCTGGCGGATTCCAATCCTTCACGGCTTGCTGCGATACCACCGAGCGTCCTGATGGATCCGTGAAGCGCAGGGCCAGGGGCAGGCTGAAGGGCCCAAACCCTTGCGGAAGCACCCAGGTGCCGAAGCGTTCCTGCGGCTGATAGGAGTGATAGTTGGGATCTCGTACCAGCGACACCCAGTCTCCGGACGGCAGTTTGGCTTCGACGCTCACGAGCGAGCCAATGCCTGCGACATTGACCACGCTGAAAGAGAAGTAGTACTCACCCCCGTTCTTCACGAGAATGTGAATGTTGCCCTTGATCGGGCAAGGCACGCGACGGTACCTGGTCGGGATTACACCGTCGACGATGCCCTTATTGGCATCACCGGTTTGCAAGCGCGCCATGGCGATGTCCGAGAGATCCAGATGGAGGCTCTCGGTAGGCAGGGGGGCGCGGTCGACCGGTGGCGGCGGTGGCGAAGGTGGAAGCTGACAGCCGTACTTGAAATCCGAAACCTCCGCACAGTGGTCGCGCCCCGAGCCACAGCACCACTTGGAGTTGGCCGAGCAGGGGCAGGAGTCCACGATCTGAAGCGTGACCGGGGGCGTGTAACCGGTTTCTCCGGTCTGATAGTCGGTGCCGTCCTTCTTCGTTCGCAGGAGTTGGAAGCACTCGCCGCAGCTCAGGTAGTTGTCGTTATCGCCTGGGAGGCTGGGCCAGAATTGGGTGTAGTAGTGGCCCGGAGGAGCCGCGAAATTCCCGCGCAGCGTGGTGGTGTCGGGGTCGCGGCAGAGATCCGGGTACAACTTGCAGAAGGTGGTGCACTGCCCTGCCAGGTTGGGATCCGTGAAATTGAACTTCGTCGTGCA
>JADGRD010000732.1 GCA_017881285.1 Pseudomonadota bacterium
ACCCAAGAAGATCACGTTTTCGGGTGCGCGTCGCTTCCTAACCGATCGAATCCACTCGATTTTTCGTGGGGATCTCTTAGCCCTAGCCCTCTCCTCGCGGAGCGAGGAGAGGGGACCGGAGCGGCCGCGCCAGCGGCCAAATCACCTCGCCCCGCGTCCGCGCGGGGAGAGGTCGCCGAGCGCAGCGAGGCGGGTGAGGGGTGTCAGGGGCCGCTCTCCTCCTCCTCCCCGTAGTCGACGCCTGGCTTCTGCATGTACGACTCGATGGGGTGCTTGCGTTTGCCCTTGACGGTGCCTTGGGTAACCAGCACGGGCACCGGCTGCTTGAGCTCGTAGGTGTAGCCGCGCGTGTCCAGGAGGTACTCGTAGTCCTTGTCCTCGTGGGTGAAGCGCTTGCGCAGCACCATGGCCTGGTTGCCGACGCGTTCGAAGGGCCGCCGCCGCAGGATGAAGTCGAACATGCGCACGGCGCGGCTGTTCACCAGGCGGTGGCAACCGTGCGAGTAACGGCGGGCAATCGAGGTGTAGTCGACCGAGCCGTGCGTGCGGATGCCGTTGTCGTAGAGCTTGCCGCCGCCCCCGCGGTGGTGAATCGCCAGCACCAGCCCGTACGCGGACTGGAAGCCCGGCCCCATCACGTCGGTGTTCACCACCGTCACCGGCCCCACGTCGCGGTCCAGCGTCTTGCGGGTCAGCAGATCCTTGGTCGGCGTGCCGTCGGGAGGGATCCACACCGGGCTCGCCACGATCTCTTTCCAGATGCGCGGGCCGACGTCGGAATTCTTGTACTTGTAGTAGACCTTGCCATCGCGCTGGGTTTCGCTGCGCCACGAGCCTATGGTCGTCCGCCAGCGCACCAGTGGAATCTTCTGTTTCTGCCAGTCCACGAACACGGTCAGCGTCGGGAAATTCACGCGCTCTTGGACGATGGCCTTGCCGTCGTCGTCGAAGGGAAAGTCGTACCAGACGTCGCCGCGATCGATCTCGACGGAGAGGTTCATGTTCTTGCCGTAATAGGGCGGCAGCGGCGGGGCGCGGAAGGCGAGGTGCAAGCTGGCGAGCCCCGAGCGCCCTACCCGGCGCAAGAATACCGCGACCTCATCGGTGTTGCGGATCGCGAGCGCGGCCAGGAGCGCGTCGGCGGAGTCGCCGACGAGATTTCCCACCTCGTGCTCCTTGCCGCTCGCGTCCTTGTACGTCACCGGTTTCTTGCCGCCCGACAGGGAGCCGTCCTCGAGAATGCCCGCGGCGTCGGCGATGCGCTCCATGAGGATGCGGCGGAAGGTATCGAAGTGCAGGTCCATGGGCGGGCGCTGGAGCGCGGCGGTGGTCTCGCCCCCGAGAAAACCCCAGCCGAAGATGTCGTTCTTGCGCTCCCACGCGGCCAGCGCCTGGTTGGTCGGCAGGTCGAAGTGGCCGTGCACATGGCGTACCCGCGGGATGAGCAGTCCTTCGCACACCAGGCGCGCCTGCACCGCGCGGATGGCGCGCAAGCGAGCCTGGCCGCGACGGTAGCGTTCGATGCGCTTGGCCAGCTTGCGATCGCCCTTGGCGATGCTGGCCAGCATCGCGCTGCGACCCTCGTCCGAACCCAGATTGTCGTCGGGCGGCGCCATTTGCACCTTGCCCGTCGTCGCGTCGGCGGCCGACTTGTCGCCAGCCAAGAGCTTCTCGACCCAGCCGGCATCGGACAGCGCCTCGCCGTATTCCTTCTTGGCCTGCTCGCGGCTCTGATACGTGACCATGCCCCCGAAAGCCGCGAGGCCAGCCAGATCTACCTGCGCGTAGCAAGCCTTGCCCCGATCTTCTTCCATGCGCGTGAGCAGGACCGAGAGCGTAGGCGGGATGCCATACGCCTCCAGGTAGTTGCGGTCGCGCTGCACGCGCACGGCGCGCCTGGCCTCGGCGATGGCGTGCCGGCCTTGGCTGGTCTCGGCCGCGCCCTTGTCCGGCGCGATGCCCGCCGCGGACAGGGCCGCCAGCGCGCCCTGCGGGGTTTCCATCAAGATCTCCTCCGGGCTCGCGCGATCGTTGGCCAGCCTGACGAAGGTGTCGCGGTAGGCGTTCGGCTTCGTCGGCGTGCCCGGCCCGTCGGACTCGCTGAAGATGAACGGCGCCCACGCGTCGGAGAGATCCACGTCGAGCAGGCCCTGCTTGCGTGCCTCGGCCACGCCTTCGCGGCGCGGCCCATCTGTCTCGAGCGCATAGGTTTCCCCCGGCAGAAGCGGCCCGCGCGGGTCCCAGGGGGCAACCGGTGCGAGCGGCGCGACGCCGGCGTCGCCCCTCGCGGGCAGGCGCGCGGCGACGGGCACCGCTTGCTTGGCCTGTTGACAAGCCGGGACCAGCGCCAAAAGCGGCGGGACGGCCAGAATGAGAAAGTGGCGAGGGTGGTGCACGGAGCGAATCTCGGGACTACCGGGGAGAAGCTAGCGCGCCTGCCTGCCAGGTGTCAGCCTTGATGTTCGAATCATGCCCTCCATCGCAGTCATTGGTGCTTCGAACGACCGCCGCAAGTACGGCAACCACGCGGTGCGCGCCTACCAAGCGCAGGGCTGGACCGTGTACCCGGTGAACCCGAGGGAAAAGCTCATCGAGGGCCTTATCGCGTTTGCGACGGTCGCCGACCTGCCCGGCCCCGTGGACCGCGCCTCGCTCTACGTGCCGCCCGAGGTTGGCATCGAGCTGCTCGACGCCATCCACGCGCGCGGTGCCAAGGAATTGTGGGTCAACCCCGGCTCGGGCAGCCCCGAGTTGCTGGCGCGTGCCGAACAGCTCGGACTGGCGACCGTG
>JADGRD010000095.1 GCA_017881285.1 Pseudomonadota bacterium
GGCAGCGATTTGATTCAGTCGACCATTGTAAATGATCTCATCGAGGCTGATCTTGTAATCGCCGATCTTACCGAGCATAATCCAAATGTGATGTTTGAACTCGGCGTGCGTATGGCAGAGGACAAGCCTGTAGTGTTGATCAAAGCGCAGGGGACCGGTCCACTATTTGACGTTGACAACATGCTTCGAGTATTCGAGTACAGCCCTAACCTGTGGCAAACGACAATCGAAAAGGACATGCCAAATCTGCGTGAATTCATCAAGGGAGCGTGGGATAATCGAGCGTCGGAAAAATCATACATGAAGATTCTTAGGGGCGCAAAGGTGAAGGGCGGTATCAAATAACGCATGCAGTCTGATGGGACTACTCAATTGACTGTGGATTCTTCGCATTTATCATTTGTAGGCATAGTAGTGAACAACTTTCCCTGAAACGGTCTGCCGCAGCAAGTCTTGCTCAGGAATCATTTGCTCTTCACTGCGAAACGTGACTTCTTCGAGTGAGGCAGCTGCTCCACGGCTGGGCGAGTGACCTTCAGTTCTGAGCTTCTGTCACTACCTGCGGAGTTCCGGCGGCGTGTTATCATCGAGGAATTGGTGCATCTCAAGGTTCCCAACCACGGGAAGCTCTTTCGGTCGCTGCTGAGGGCTTACTTGGGAAAGCACTAACTAAAGAAAAAGGGGCCAAGTCTCATTGTGATGTGACAACGGGTGTGAACTCGGGTATCGGCTTCTTCCTGTAGTCTTCAGCATCGTGTTTTCGCTCCTTATAGAAGATTGCAATCGGAAATACATAACTCTTATTAGGCGTTTGAGATAGCATGAAACATAAAGGAACCAAAGAACGCGACTTCAGTCGAAATATAGATTGAGGTATTTCACCCGTCGTTCTCATCCATTTACTGAAGGGGAAATCATATTTATCGAATGAGAAACTGTCCGGTTCCCCGATAGTATGATTTCCATGAATTTCATACGTTGAATCAATTTCAACAGTTTCGTGTGGAAGACGGCGAACCATCTGCAGAAGAGACCTGTACGATCTGCCAAATATTTTGTTCATTTATTTAGGTAATAACACGGTGAGAAGACTTTAACCTCTTGCGGAATCATCCACCCTGACTCGGAGGGTGCCACTCAACGGAAATCACGACAGGAGGCAGTATGGCTCAGAGCCTTTTCAACCGGCTCGTGTTGGGAGATAGCGTCACTTCTCTGCTGGACAAAGTGCTCCTTCCTGTGGGTGGGTTGAAATTGCCACCGATCGGTCCACCGCCTGGCATCATAACCCTAGTGCAGTCCCCCGGCGTACTCGGCTTCAAGCTGAACGGCACCTTGCGCTGGCTGATTGATGTCAGGTTTTTCGCCGGAGCGCCTACCCTTGTCACCAAATCGACGCCGAAGGGCTTCCGCATCCAGCTGAGGAACGCGCGATTCCCAGGCACGCAGCTACCGGCCGATTTTGTATGCGTGCTGCAGCCGAAGGGGATCTTGGGCACGCCCATGGACATCACGTTCACGCTGGGAGGCTTTCATGGCCAGGCAGTCTTCGAGCGCTGGCTAGCTGGCCAGCAACTGCTGCAGTCGCTGGTCATGCTCGGCTCCGATGTGTGTGCGCTGGGGACGGCATCGAAACTGGCAATCTCCGGCAATGACGAGGCACGCTTTTTCCCCAACTGGCTCTTCGCGATGGGCGGCATCAAAATGGCGTCCGTCAGCGGACTGGGTCCGGATATGCCGAGCGATTTGCTCAATCTGAAGCTGCTTTCCCCCAGCGACCCGAGCTTGAGCGCGCATCCCAAATCCAAGAGGACGCTGCTCAGCCTGACTGCCGGCAGTGCCGAGTGGGACTTGAAGCCGACCGTCACGGATCTCTCGATTGGAAAGCTGACTGCAGCGGACGGTCTATTCAGCCGCATCGACATCGAAGCCGGGGAGAGCGCCGCCGGTGATGTGGCTCGCGTGCTGGTTGCGTCGTCAACGCGCACCGACAGCCTTTCGCTTCAAGTGGCCGGGAGCATCAGTGATCTCGACGGAAATGCCTTCGCTCTGGCGCTCGAACTGCCCACCTACGCCATCGCCTTTGACCCCACGGACGATCATTCGCTGGGCGATGAAACCACGCTTACCGCGCGCTTCGACCGCGTTCCGAAATGGATGGCTGCAGACGGTTTTGCCCTGCTGGTGGGCGGCGCGACGAGCTCTTCCGGCTTTGAGGCCAATACACTCAATGGCGCGGAAACTTCGGTGAGTTGTGAGCCGGGTCTGGTAGCGGCCACCGCGCCACTTGCAATTGCCGGTGGGGAAACCGTTGCAACGCGTCCGTTGGCTCTTGCAAACGGGCTGGTGCTGCCTATCGTGAAGGCCGCCGGCGCCGCGCCCGGTTGGGGCATCATCGCTGCGAATGTGAAGGGTCAGCCGCGCCTCTCGCTGCCCGATTTCGCCGTCTCCGTGCTTCGCCGCGAGGATCTGTTGGCGCTCGATTTTCTCTTTTTTAACTTGGCGCTCGAAGGTGGAGGCGGTCAGGCTCCGCGGCTGGCGGTAATGGACACGAGCCAGCCGGCGTACATCGTCGCCCGCTTCAATGGGCCGCAGAATATCGCCGAGCAGACTTTTCTGGAAAGCTACACGGATCCGCCGGGACACACGCCACACAATCAGACAACCAATGAAACACCGCCCTCTCCCCCGGTCAAGACGTTGGCCGCAGGCCCCAGCCACTTGGCTTTCCAGTTACCCGCGGGCAGCACCGGCCTGCCTTACGCTCTGAATTCACTGCTGAATTGGGTGCAGTTCCCGCAGAGCGTGATCGACACCAAGGGGCTCAAGGTGCTGCGGAAGCCGTTACCGACCGAGACCTCGATTGAGGCGCCGTGGCGGCTCTATCTTTCGCCGGACGCCTCGGAGACTTGGACGCACGCGGCGCTGCCGGTGACCGAGAACAATCGCACCGAACTGTGGCACACGCGCTTGGCCAAGCGCGTGCAGAAGGGCGATCACTTCGTGGCCGATGAGGCTGCGGCACGCCAGATTCGCGCCGTATGGTCGCCTGATTATAAGCTGGGCGACCCGCCGCCGCATTCCGAACCGCCGGTGCCATTCCGCATGTCGCTCGATCCAGACGACCGCGACCAGATCGTGCGGCTTTCGAGCGACTTCACCATCCCGCAATATCAGCCCGCGGCCATCCACGCCGATAAGCTATTTCTGACTACGCTGGGAGCTTGGATGGATGTGTTGGGCGATTTCGATCCCTTCTCGATCCCGGGCCAGCCATTCAGCGTGCTGCAATGGCGCCATATCGCCACCATGGGACGCGACGCTTACGCGCGCGTGGTCTACGCCGGATACCTTTGCCATCCAGGCCATCGCGCCGCGCTGGTCAAGGTGACGGAGCGTAAGTTTCAATTGAACCCTTCGGGGCAGACTACGGCATACCTGCGCCAGCGTTTCTTTCTGATCGTGCGCCAACCGGAGATGGATTACAGCGCTGCAAACTTCCTGACCCCGGCCCAGCAGCGCGAACTGCCGTACAAGAAACTGCGGATCACCACTCTGATCACACCCGATCTGGACGCGCCGGATGTGGTCGGGGGCCGGTATTCATTTTTCCCGAAAGTGGGCGGCCAGCCTTACCTGTTCCACCTGGTGGGGACAGACGCTGAGGGACAGACCTCAGAATTCACTTCGCCCTTGTACTTCGTTGAACTGGGCGGCAATTACTCTGACGCGGTAAACAAGTGGCACACCTCGAGCTTCCGCACACGCGACCTGGCCGGCCAGAAGGTGGCCTACGCGCCCAACAGCAAACCCGGCGATACCACACTACATACCACGAACATGACATTTGACGCGGTGTCGCGAGGCGGAGATCCGCCGTTTTTCCCGCAGATGTCGGGCGCCGATGTGACAGTGCCAGCCATTCAGCAGATCACCGGTCAGGCCGAAGCGCTCTCCATCCAGTATTTTGCGGACTACGTGACCAACGATTTCAATTCCGGTGGCGTGTTTGTGCAGAAGACCGGGGGACCGCTTGGGCTGCCTTTCCGCGCAGACCAATCGGGTGGCGTTGCCACACCCAATATGCAAGTGACGGGCCTTTCGCGCCGCTTCGGGACCGTCAGTGGCGCACTGAATAAAATCGACACTGGCCAGTTCGATCCCAGCGAATATTTCGGCGACCTCAATGCTGCATTGTTCGGCGTGGTTCCGCTGAAGGACCTCATCGACGGCATCTTCGGGGATGAAACGGTTCCCAAGCTGTTGACGGAAAGACTGCCCAACGCCATCCAGACCAAGCTGCATTGGGCGGCGCAGGTGAAGCAGAAATACCAAGTACTGCTGGTGACGCTGGAGTTTGACGACCCTCCGACCGCGCTCACGCTCGACGTGCTGATCGAAACGCCGCTTACCGGCGGGCCTCCAGTGGTATCGGTCCAAGGGGGGCTCACGAACTTCGCGCTCACCCTGGGCGGCGTCGTCGGCATCAAGTTCAAGGGCCTGACCTTTAATGCGCCGGCGGGCAAGAAACTAGATGTGGCGGCCGATATTGAAGGCGATGGCCTGCAATTCCTCGGCGATCTCAGCTTCCTCAATGAGCTGCGCAAATTCATTCCCAGCGATGGATTCCAGGATCCGCCCAGCGTAGATGTGACCGCCGATGGAGTGACCGCTAGTTATTCACTGGCGATTCCCTCGATCGGTGTGGGCGTGTTCAGCCTGGAGAACATCAAGCTGAGCGCCGCGCTGACGCTGCCCTTCGTACCGCCAGCGCCGCTGCGGTTCCGTTTCGCTTTCAGCGAGCGGGAATCGCCCTTCATTATCACGGTGTCGCTGCTGGGCGGGGGTGGCTTCTTTGGCATCGCGGTGGGGCCCGACGGCGTCGAGATGCTGGAAGCTTCATTGGAAGTGGGCGCACAGTGCTCCATCGATGTAGTGGTGGCCAGCGGCAGCGTCCACATCATGGCGGGCGTGTATCTCAAGATCGATCTCACAAGCAATGAGAGCCAGCTCACGGGTTACCTGCGCGCCGGCGGCAGCCTGGATGTGCTCGGCATCATCAGCGCTTCGGTCGAGTTCTACCTGGGCTTCACTTACTACTTCGGACCGCCCTGCAAGATTGCAGGCGAAGCCACCGTGACTATTGAAGTGCACGTGCTGTTCTTCAGCGCGTCGGTGCATGCGTCGCTGCGGCGGGAATTCAGCGATCCACGGATTTCGTTCACGGACCTGATCGCACCCGCCGACTGGGACTATTATTGCGATTCCTTCGCGGCCTGAGAGAGGAGATAAAATGAGCATCCGCAACATCATGTGGACGGCGTTGCCGAACGGTTTCAACCCCGCGGGAGACCATCTCAAGATATCGGTGCTGATGTCTCCGCGGCTGGTCACCGACAACGGCGTGGACGGGACGCTGGCCCAGTTTCCCGAATTCCTGGATTGGCCGGCAGTAGTTGCCAAGCTCTCCTTTCGCGTGCAATTCCAAAGCGGCCCCACGGTGGCCGCGACCCCGATAGTAGAGGCTGACTTTCCGGCCCTCGATTCGGCGGCGTGGAAAGCGTTGTTCAACAGTCAGACTCCGGTGGCATCCTTTGCTTTCGAGAACAAGGCGGGCATTCCCGTGCGCTCGTTTCCCACCAAGAGCGTGCTTTCCTTCCTGAAGACCCAGTATCAGCACATTGCCGTTACCTCGCCCGCGAACAAACCGAACCTGGCGCAACTTGGAATCGGTCCGAATACGCCCGGAGACGTCGGCTTTGGATCGGTGATCATCAGCAGGAAGCAGAAGGAAGGGCTTGACGCGCGGATTTCGCGCCTGCTGAAGGATTACAACTGCGTCCCACCCGGAGTCGGAACGCCGGCGATGGACTTTTACCAAGTCCGGCTGATGCACGATTTTCTTTCCAAGCAAGTGCTGAATCCAGACGGGACGCGTCAATCACTGCCGCCGCAGCAGCCGCCGGATTTGGATTTCCATCGCGCCATCGGGGCCATGGGCCAGTATCAGAAACTGTTGCGCGCGCTGGGGCTAGCGATCGACCTGGAAGTGCCGCTGGCCAACGTGCCCGCCGAATCCAACGTACGGGTGATACCAAGCCTGCAAGGCGTGCCGCCCATGACGCCCTGGACTGCGTATCGGCACGATGCAAAAGCCAAGCAATTCTTTCCCGGGCCTGGACCCGCCGGCGACGTGACACGCGGCATGCTGCTGCTCTCCGGCACGGACCAGTACGACGTAGTGGAAGTTGATGTGGACGGAGCCGCCGAAAAAGTGCTGGATTTCGCCTTCAACCTGTGGCGCATCGCTTTCGGCGAAGCGACGAGCACGATCGACACGCCACAGCATTACGGGCTGCCCTCACTGCGCTCGGCCGGATTCTCCTGTGCCCGCGTGGGCCGGGCACTGCGGCTGGTAGCGACGTTTCAGAACGCACAACAGAACAACAACGCCATTGTGGCCAATCCACAGAATTCCAACGTAGTGCTGCACGCCGATGAAGTGACCCGCGGATATCGTGTGGACGTGTGGAGTTCCCTCGACGGGCAATGGCATTCGCTTTGTTTTCGCGACGGAACATATCACTTCCTGAACGGGCCGCTGACGCGCCAGTTCACGGATGAAGGCTTCGTCACGGTCGCCACTTCACAATCAGCGGACGGCACGTCGAACGATCTGCATCTGCCGGAGTCGCTATTCCGCTGGGCCGGCTGGAGCCTGAGCGCGCACCGCCCGGGCAAGACGATCGGCTCCGATTCCACACCTGCCAGCCCGGCCAATCCGGCCACAGCGGCGTTTCGCCTAGAGACTGCATTCACGGTTACCAAGGGCACGCTGCCGCGACTGCGTTTTGCCACCCTCTACCAATTCCGCGTCCGCGCCGTCGACCTGGCCGCCAACAGCCTGCCCTACGACGACATCCTGGATGACATCTACAATCTGCCGCCGCAGCCTCTACCATACCTGCGCTACGAGTCGGTGCCGCCGCCTGTGCTGGTACTGCGGCAGCCACTGGGACCGGATATCACGCCCGGCGAGTCGGTGGACCGGATCGTGATCCGCAGCAACTACAACACACACATCGCCACCATCTCCGAGCGGCACATGGCTGTACCGAAAGCTACGCACGAAATGGTGGAGTTACACGGCATGCTGGATACACCAGCTGGACCTCCCGACAAAGCGTTGTACAGCCTGCTTTCGACACGCGACGGAACGTTCAACACTGATCCAGCGCATCCGGATCAGCCGGTGCCGTACCCGGAACCGGAGGTGGCGTTGCCGTACCTGCCGGACCCGTTCGCCCCCGGTGCGGCTTTTCGTACTCTGCCTGGAACCGTGCCGGGATCGGTCTGGAAAACGCCATTCAGCGGTGAATGGCCCAATCCGCGCCCATTCCGCTTCGCACTGGACGAAGGCTCCGAGCCGCCCAGTTTCGTAGAAAGTGCCACCGAGCGCGTTCTCACCGTGCATCTTCCCAAAGCCGACGTGGCAACGGTGGCGCTGAGCTGCTACCTGACTGATGACGATACAACTCGTCCGCCAGACATGCTCTCCACCATGAAGATCTGGTCGTGGATCGTGGAGGCGAATCCACCCAATCTCAGCGATCTCAATCAGCTCGCACTCGACGGCGGCCATTGGATGCTCACACCACCGCGCATCCTCACGCTGGTTCATGCAGTACAGCAGCCACTGATCGAGCCGCAGTTTCAGAATCTGACCAGCACTAAGATTCCGGGCAAGACGTTCGCCATCCTGATCGACGAGTTTCCAATCAGCGGCAAAAGCACGATCAAAGTGGACATGCAGGCCGACTGGCAGGAGCCGGTGGACGACCTCAGCAATCAGCCGCAACCGGTGATTCTAACGGGCTCTACGATCGCGTTCAGCACGGCGATCGAACCCAAGATGACAGTAGCCCAAGTCGCGGGCAAGCACGAATTCCACGACACGAAACATCGCAATGTGAAATACACCGCCATCGCCACCACCAGGTTCCGTGAGTATTTCCCGGCGGCGATCACTGCGAATCCTGACAACCTCACACGCAAGTCACAGCCTGAGACTCTCTCCATTCTGAGTTCCTCACGTCCGGCAGCGCCCAAGGTGTTATACGTGATCCCGACCTTTGCCTGGGAGCCCGAGGCGGAGGACGCCTGGAATTTCAACCGGCGCGGCGGCGGGTTACGCATTTATCTGGATCGTCCCTGGTATTCCTCAGGCGAAGGCGAATTGCTGGGTGCTGTGCTGTGGCAGTGCCCCGCACCGCTGCAGCAGAAGTTCCAGTCGTTCGTAGTGCCGGAAGTGATGCGAAACTTGGTGACGCAGTGGGGCATGGACCCAATCTGGAACGCGCCTGCACCTCCGGCGGAGGCCGTGCCGCGGGAGGAGCACTTCCGCAATGCAGTTCTGTTCGGCCACGGGCTGAGCCTGGATGAGCTGTCGTCGCAGTTGCCGCTGGTTCCGTTCGCCGTGGCCGGTCATACGGTGGCCTACGACAATACGCGCAAGCTTTGGTACTGCGACATGGAAATGGACCCCGGCGACGCATATTTCCCGTTCGTGCGACTGGCGCTGGCACGATATCAGCCGGAATCCATTCCGGATGCCCATCTTTCGCGCGTGGTGCTGGCCGACTTCATTCAACTGATGCCGGACCGCTCGGCCTCCGTCACGTTCGATCCGATCGATACCACATCGCTGGAGGTGGCGATCACGGGGAAAACGTACCGCGGACCGGGCGCAGCAATGATGTCCGCTACGCTGGAGACGCAGGCGCCGGGCGGAGGCGACACGGCGTGGGTTCCGGTGCGAGTGTTTCCCATGCAAGCGTACGCTTGGTTCGGACCCGCCACACTTTGGACAGCGCAAATCACCCTGCCGTCAGCACGCGGGAGCCGGCCCTTTCGCCTGGTGATCGAGGAGTTCGAGACGTTTGCCAGGGATGTGACGGGAACCCAGACGAGACGGCTGGTTTACGCGGACATCCTGGGCATCTGACTTAGGACAACATTTCTCCTATGTGACTGATCAGATGGCGCACGAGCCGCCCCACAACAATCGCCAGGCACTCCCGGCTGTACTCGTCGATCAACGTCAGAAGCCGCAGAGGGCGCCCGCCATGGGTACGCTCTGCTACAAAGTCATAGGACCAGACATGGTTCCGGTGGGTCGGCCTGAGCCGCACACAGGATCCGTCGTTGAGCCACAGGCGGCCCCGCTTGGGCTGCTTCTGAGGAACCTTCAGCCCCTCCTGGTGCCAGATCCGCTCCACCCGCTTGTGATTGACCCACCAGCCCTCCCGTTGTAAAAGAGCCATCACCCG
>JADGRD010000733.1 GCA_017881285.1 Pseudomonadota bacterium
CGGATGAACATGTGGCGAGGCACAGGTGTCCCCGAGGGACCGGACAGGGCCGAATCCCCTCGAGAACCCAACCCCCTCGCTGCTGATTTCCCGTCTCAAGGCAGAGGTGGCCCCTGTCCGCCGATGAGCGGCGAACGGGGTGGCCTCGACGGTGTCTGCGGCGCTTACGCTTGGCCCCTGTCGGGCGGTTCACCGTAGCGAGCCGCCCGCCGCGGGCCACGCCTAGGCGACCTCGAGGTCGCCATGCCGGGTGTCCCCCTCTGACCAGACCGCTCGCCATCCGCCAGCGGCTAGGCCGGCGTCTGCCCTGAGACGCAAAACCGGCCCCAAGACGGCTGGGTTCCCGTCGAAAGTCGGCCCCATCCGGCCCCTCGGGGACACCTCCGGGCCTTCGGCTACAAGGCTGCTACCGCGGTCAACACGCCCGGAGGGCCTTTGTACCGATTACGGCGCCCGCTTGCGGAACTGGGAAAGGCGTGGATCATGAAGGCAACATGCATCGGTTGGCGCTGCCAATGGTCTTGACCTTCTTGGTCGCAACGGCCATCGGCTCGTCTGCTTGGGCACACACTATTGTCGTGGTTCGGCCCGACGCTTCCGATGCGATGCTGACCGAGGCCTTCAGCCGGCTGTGTGGCGAGCTGCACATGTACGGGCTCATCGTCAACCTGGCCGACCGCGAGAACGGCGCTTCGTCGCCGGACAAGCAGCTCGCCGAGATCGGCCGTTCGGCCGATGTCGTCGGTGGTGTTGCCTTGCTGCGAACGGCCGGTCAGGCGAGCGCGAAGATTTGGATAACCGAGGCGGCCACCGGGAGGGAAAGCGTGCGCATCACGGTCAGCATCAACGACGCGGATGCGCCGAGCCTACTCGCGATCCGAGCGGTGGATCTCTTGCGGGCCAGTCTGCGCGATGTCGACCACCCGGAAAACGCGCAGCCCCCAAGACCGCCTGGCGCCGCCCCCGACGTGCCGAGCACGATGCAGGCAGCCCCTGCCGCGACGGTGCAAGGGTTTGATCGATGGGCCATCCGCGGCGGGGCAATCACACTGTGGGAAACCGGCGACCTGGGCGTGGGATTCGCGGCGAACGTCGGGCTCGCAAGGCGCATCTCCCCGCGGCTGGCACTGGAGCTTTCGGTCGTGGCCCCCGTGATCGGGCAAGCCTATGCCGGGACCGCGGCGACTGCGCGGCTGCGCGAGGAGCTTGGGATTGTGTCGGTCGCGTGGCGGCTGGTCGCGAGACAGCGTCTGACTCTCGATATCGTTCAGGGCTTCGGGGCCGTGTATCTTTCCGTCCGCGGCGAAGCCCAGTCACCGTGGCTTGGGCAAAGCTCTTCCGCTTGGGCCGCCGCTTCATCGACCGGGGGCTGCGTAGGGCTTCGGCTGTCCGAGCACGTCGGCGTGGGCGTTTCGCTGGCTGCCGTGTTTCTCTTGCCCCGGCCGGTGCTCGAGGTTGGGGATGTCTCGTACGTGGCGCATCAGCCACTGATCCTTGCCACCGGCGGATTTCGGTATGGGTTTTAGGATGCGAGCCGCGAACGCCGATGGTTGGAACGCGGGTTCGTCCCCGGGGCCTGCGTCGACGAAAGCAGCCATGATGCTCCTCGTCGAGGAGATGATTGTTGAGCCCAGCGAGGCGCGAGCGACAACAGAAGAAACGAACTCGATGGATCCGGAACGCAAGAGCCACCTGGTCGCGGTGCCGTCCCCACTCCCGGCGGACATGACCGATGCCGATCTGGTGTCGGCCGTGGTGGAAGGAAACAAGACGGCGCTGCGGGCCGTGTGGGACCGTTACATCGCGGCGGTTCGGTCGACATTGCGCTCGTGCCTTGGCCGCGACAGCACAGTTGACGACCTTGCGCAGGAGGTCTTTCTGTCGTTCTACCGCTCCGCCGGCCGCATCCGCGATCCGTCCGCTTTGCGCCCCTACCTTCTCGGCGCTGCCAGCAAGCTGGCGTCGGCCGAGATCCGATCGCGCACACGTCGCAGCCGCTGGTACCATCTGTTTCATTGGTCCTCGATGGGTGGTCGAGTTGCGCGCGGCCCGGACGTGGACGAGCGCGATGCTCTGCGCTCACTGCGCGACCTGTTGTCCAAGGTCTCTGACCGCGAACGTCAAGCCTTCGTGCTCCGCTACGTCGAGGACCTGACCCCGATGGAGGTCGCCCAGGCACTCGGGATCCCCAAGGGGACTGCCAAGCGCGCGATCTCGGAAGGACGCCGTCGGGTCCTTGCGCGAGCACGAAAGGAACCGGCGCTGGCCGAGTACTTGTTGTCGAGGGAGGATCGGCTGTGATGAAGAAGTCAGGCGAAAACCCGAGGGAGGAAAGTGGCGTCCATCGCCTGGCCGCGCTCTTGCGCAACGACGCGACCCTGTCGGTGGATGGCGGGCACGACCAAGCCGAGTGGCAGCGCCTGCTGCTCGCCGCTCACGCAGCAGATAGCCTCCCGAGGTCCAGGCTGCGGCGGTTGTGGCTGCTGGCACCTCTGACAGCGTGCGCGGCCCTTCTCGCCCTGGGACTGTTTCGTTCCTACTGGGCGCCTTCCCCGTTGCGCTTCACTCTGGATGGCCATGAGCCGGCAGCCGACTATCTGGTGTCCGAAGCCGGGCAGCCTCGGCAAGTGGACTTCTCCGACGGTTCGAGCTTGGGTCACTTGGCCGCTCCCGCTTTTGCAGTCAGCGCCGCCGTCACGTCGATGACGCCGTCGTAGGCACCCTGGATGACCGCCAGGTTGGCATCCACGACCGCGGTGCCGCGCTTCCCGAAGAACCGCGTGA
>JADGRD010000734.1 GCA_017881285.1 Pseudomonadota bacterium
CGAGGTTGGATGCCTGGCGCGAGCAGAAGGGTTGCACTTGGTGACCTGAATCTTCAGCCCGCACCGCCGGGGCAGACCACGCCGATCCCCGGTGTCGCCGGGGAGTCGGAAGCCACCCGCCCTCCCTGGCACGCGGCGAGAGCGGTGCCACGGCCGTTGCCATGCGGTCGTTGCGCAAATAGTCGAGGAAGATGCGGCCGCCACGATCCTTTTTGGACATCGTCATGTTGAAACGGTCGGCAAGACGACCGGGGGCAAGGGCCTGCATGTCGTCACTGCCTTGGCTTCCGACAAGAAGAGCCGCGCCATGTTCGCCGCCTTTCCAGGGGAACACACCCCCGGGCCACAGATGCAGGCAGCTCGCCAGGCGTTCAGATCAATGCCAACTTTGCTTTGCCCAATGGTGGCGGTTACCTTGTCGGCACATGCCCTTGTTTCGTCCCCTGCCCCGGTCCTTCTACGCTCGGTCGTCCGTCGCCGTGGCCCGGGATTGCCTGGGCAAGCATCTGGTCTTCGAGTCGTCCGCTGGAATCCTCTCCGGGCGCATCGTCGAGAACGAGGCGTACCTCGGTGTGCGGGACCGTGCCGCTCACAGCTTTGGCGGCAGGCGCACGAGGCGCAACGAGGTCATGTACGGCCCTGCGGGATTCGCGTACGTCTTTCTCATCTACGGCATGCACCACCACCTGAACATCGTCACCGACGGCCCAGGTGAGCCTACCGCCGTGCTACTGCGCGCTGTCGAGCCGCGCGCCGGAGAAGACGTGATGCAAAGGAACCGCAACGTGGAGACGCGAATGTTGCTCACCAGTGGGCCGGCCAAGCTCTGTCAGGCCTTCGGCATTCGCATCGAATACAACGGCTCCGACCTCTGCCAGGCGCCGATTTACCTCACCGCCGGACCGCCGCCCAAGCACATCCGGCGCACCCCACGCATCGGCGTCGACTACGCGGGCGCCTGGGCAAGACGCCTGCTGCGCTTCATCGACCTCGACAGTCCATTTCTGTCACCCCTGGGCAGAAGATTCGTGCGGACGTAGCGGCACAGGGGTTGCTATCACCCTTGCGCATGAGCGCGACCGCCGCGCGCGAGCCGCGGCCGCCGTCGGCTAAGCGCCTTCTAAGTAAAACGCACTTTTCAACGAAAAGACTTGGCGATCCGGCACGCAGCGGATGAAGAATGTGCTGGCCAGGTACAGGTTGTTCCGTATACTGGACCACCGATGCGCCGGGGCGTTGAGAGGTAGCAATCCAGTTCCTGCGCGATGCCAGGGCCTTTCCGAGACTTCAGGAAATTGGCGTTCGGAGGTAACGATGCCAAGTCGACAGCAAGCAGTACGAGCGGTAGCAGTGCCCGAACCGGCAGTGGCGACGGCGCAGCAAGCAGTATCCATGCCGGTGCCAACAGCAGCATTGCCGGAGCTAGCAGTGACGACGCGGGAGCTAGCAGTAACGACGCCGGAGCCGACATTGGCGGAACCAGAGCAACCAAGGGTCTTCCACTTCGCGTTCGCGGTAGTCCCGGAATACGTCCACCACGAGGACGATCCCCACAATCCTGGCGCGGCCCTGGTCGACTGGGCACGGCAACTGCATCTCACACGCGATGCCGGTGCCTACAACGAACTCTTTGAAACTATTATAAGATCTGGATGGACGCTCGGCGAAACACTGTTGAATTTTCCGGCGTACATCCATCTGCCGGAAGGCGTGCGCCCGGAGGACGCCGCTCAACAGGCCGCTCGGGACGCCGCTACCCATGCCGCTGCTCGGGCCGCTGCTCGGGACGATGCTGCTTATGCCGCTCAGGAGGCCGCTGCCGCCATAGACGAGCTCAAGTGGAAGAAGCGCGACCTGGTCGTGGTCACGACCCGGGTTCCTATGGACGACGAGGCCGAAGGTGGGCACCAGCAGATCCCGCGCAGCTACTCGCGTCTGGAGAACGCGATCATCGAGACCGTACGCAAGAACTTCTTTTTCTGGGCCTCCCGAAAACAGATCATCCTCGCAGAGTCCCTCAAGGATTTCCGGAAGGATGCGAGGATCGGCAAAGGGAGCTTCGAGTTCAACATGCGGGCGGGAGAAACGATCGGGAGCAAGAAGACCATGGGCTTCCTGGTGTTCGCCCCGCGATTGAACCATCCAGACTATCCGAAGGATACGGGAAAGCTGTACGGTCCCCGTCTCTTGGCGTCCTTCGCAGCTGCGGGAGTCGAGACCTTGCTCTGGAACAGGGCTCTCAGGTGCCTGCACAAGGATCTCCTGTCGCAAATCATCAAGTCCGACAAGTATTGGTGCGTGATCGCCACGTGGGATCCTAGGAAATCGCCGATACCTCCGCGCCCGCGTGACCTCACGTTCGCCGACGACATCAAGCCCCATCTCGACGTCGCGTGCTCGGAGGCGCCGCCCTGCGAGGAAGGCGCCGTGTGGAAGCGCCTCCGGCCGTGGCATGAGATCAAAGGAGCGGACCCGAAGAACGGCGCCTGGCAAGTGGAGCCGTAGCGCGCGCCCGGCGCCCGATCACTTCTGTGGGCGGGCGCATCAGGGAGGGCCGAATAGTGGGACAGGACGCGGATGGCGAAACCCAGAACCCTTTGGTAAGGCGGGGAATCAAATCGACGGTTCAATTTTCACAACACATTTGCGGCGCGGGCGCGTGCGTTGCGCAGGAGATAGAACATGCCCACCGTCATTGGCTATCATCACGTGAAAGACACCAAGTATTGGCTCGCCTCGCCGATGCGCAAGAAGTTCTTCGGCCCCCTCGGCGTCACTGGCAT
>JADGRD010000096.1 GCA_017881285.1 Pseudomonadota bacterium
CAAGCCAGCGCAGAACTTCCTGGTTGAGCGCCACGCCACCCACGATGGCGGTCGGCTTGTCGAGGGGTTTGGCGCGCAAGAGCGTGCCGATGAGCGTACGGGTCATGCCCCGGCAAAGGCCCGACCACATGGCGGCCTTGCTGTAGCCTTCCTGCTGGCGGTGAATCAGGTCGCTCTTGGCGAAGACCGAGCAGCGGGTGGCGATGGAGGGCGGCTCCGCGACCTGACCCACCAGGGTCGGATCATCGTAGGAGATGCCGAGGCGGGCGGCCTGCTCGTCGAGGAACGAGCCGGTGCCGGCGGCGCACATCGAGTTGGTGGCGTAGTTCTGGAAGTGTCCCTGGGCGTCGAGCTGGACCAGCGTGACCGAGCCGCCGCCGATGTCGATGATGTTGGCGATATCGGGGAATTCGGCCCGCACCACCGGGATCTGGCAGGCCGCCAGGTCAAGGCGTGGCAGCTCGAACGACTCGCAGAACCGGGTGGCGTTGGAGCCGCAGAAGCCGATGGCGTCACCAGCGACCACCGCCAGCTCGGCCATCGCGTTTTCCAGCGCCTTGGCCGGTTCGCCGCGATGCCGGGCATAGAAGGACTTGACGACCTGGCCGTCACTGCCCAGCCGCACGGCCTTGAGCGACACCGCGCCGATGTCGATCCCGATTCGCCCTGGTTCTTCCTTCATCGGGGCCTTTTCCTGGAGTCAGATGTAGGTGTCACGCGGTGGGGCCGATGCCTACCACGGAACCCGACGGATGGCTAACCGGAAGCGGGTGGGTAACGCGACGGACCATTTGACGCTGGCGTCCTTTGACTTAGCACCCGTAAACTACCCTCGGACGGATTGCAGGTTCAGAAACGCAGGCTTCTCTCTACCTCGCGGCGACTCTCGGCAGAAGCGCCGCGAATAACTGTCGCCAGGGCTCCCAGGCGTGCCCGCCCGGGACCACGGCGACCTGATGGGGCGGAAGCACGGCCGCGAGCAGGCGGTGCGCCCGCACGAACCTGTCCTCGGACCCGAACCCAAGGAAGATGCGCGGGCAAGACTGGCGACGTTCGGCGCATGCCTTGAGCCAGCGCCAGAGATCTCGCTGGTAGTCGTCGGGGGCGATCTTCGCCGGCGGGTGCCAGGCTCCGACGCCACCCGCCCGTTCGATTTCGTCGATGACCTCGTCGTCTCCGAGGAAGGGAGCGACCACGATGACGTCGGTAATCGCACCGGGGTGGCGCTGGGCAAAGAGCAGGGCGCCGAGCCCACCCATCGAAATGCCCGAGAGCCACGGCGACCGGTAGCCGCGCGCGCGCAGGGGTTCGATAACATCCGCCATCAGGCGCTCGGTGAGGTTGCGATGGATGTAGTAGCCCACGGTCGCGTCGACCGCGATGACATCGAGGTTGGCGATGGCGCCCCTGGCGATCTGCACGATGCCCTGCTCGGCGAAGGTGCTCGCCCGGTCGCCTCGTCCCGGCAGGAGCACGAGGAGGCCGCGGCCCGACGAGCCCTCGGCGGCTAGATAGGGAATCGTCGGGAGCGGAGCCGGCGCCCGGAAGAATAGTCCGCAGCCCGACACCCCCAGCAGGCCAAGGACGGCCCAAACCAAGAAGCAAGGACCCGGAACCATCATCAGCGCGAAGTCCGATCTTTGAAGTCGCCTTTCGTTGAGCACTTGGTCATGGTACCTCTCCCCAAGAGGGAGTGAAGCCAATGCACATCTACCCGTTCCTACAAGCGGTGCGTGACAAGCACCCCCTGGTCCACCACGTCACCAACTGGGTCACCATCTTCGACTGCGCGCAGGTCGTGAAGTCCTTCGGTGCCTCACCGGTGATGGCCCATGCGCCCGAGGAGGCCGGCGCCATGACCGCCATCGCCTCGGCCCTGGTGCTCAACATCGGCACCCTGACCACCGAGGTGGTCGAGAGCATGAAGCTCGCCGCGGTCGCCGCCAACCGCAAGGGGATTCCGGTGGTCTTCGATGCGTGCGGGGCCGGCGCGACCGCCTACCGCGACCAGAAAAGCCTGGAGATCCTCGACGCGGCCAAAATCACCGTGATCAAGGGCAACGGTTCGGAGATCGCCCGCATCGCCGGACTCGAAGTCGAAACCAAGGGCGTCGACGCCGGTCAGGTCTCGGCCGATCTGCGCGAGATCGCCAGGTCCTTGTCCGGCAAGCGCGGCTGCACCGTGGTCATCACCGGGGCCGAGGACATCGTGGCGGGTGACGGCAAGCTGTTCTTGGTGCGCAACGGCCACCCCATGATGGCCAACCTGGTGGGCACCGGCTGCATGGCGACGTCGGTCATCGGAACCTTCGCCGGCGCCACGCCCGATCGGATCCCCGAGGCCGCCGCGGCTGGTCTCGCGTGTTTCGAGATCGCGGCCGAGCTGGCGGTCCAGAAGTCCGATGGCCCCGCCGCGTTCAAACAGCAGCTCTTCGACTGCGTCTTCCGACTGGACGAGAGACAGGTCGAGGCCTTGCAAAGAGTCGCCGCGGCGGAATAGGGGCTGCCTCATGGAACCTTCTCCCCGCTTCCGTTGTCCGTAGCAGCAGAAGGGCGAAGGTGATTGCGGCCGGCGGGTGCCGGCCCCCTCGTCCCTGTCCGGCCGGCGCGGCTCGGCCCAGCGCTGCCACCGCAGCCCCGGCCGCCTGGCGCCGGCCCAACGCGAGGAGCAAGCCATGTACAGCTCAGCACTACGAACCGAGGAAGTTCCCGAGATCCCGCCCCCACCCGCCCCCGGGCCTGAGGGCCCGCCCGCCCTCGAGGTGCGCGCCACCTACCATGGCGTGCTCATCGGCACGCGCTTCCTTCCCGAAGCCGAGCCCAAGCGCCGGTTGTGGCCGGTCAATGGACTCGACCCGCGGACGAGCTACACCATCGGCCAGTCACCCTTGGCCGACGCGCCGGCGGCCAGCGACCTGCTCGGCGCCCCCGACATGCCGCTGGTGACGAAGTGGGGCACCGGCTTCCTGGTCAACGTGACGCCGCGAATGACCGGGGATGTCGCCGTCGGTGGCAAGGTCTACCGCCTGTCCGACTACCTGGCTGGGCGCGGGAGCAATTTTACCCTGCCGGCGGACGGCCGCGCCCGCATCGACTGCGGGGCCATGAGCTTCCAGCTCTCACACACCACCCGCGCGAATCCGCTGCCGAAACGGTGGTTCGCCTGGCGTTGGGACGAGCAGAAATGGAACCTCGGGTCGATCCTGGGACTCGGGCTCTTCCTTTTGATGATGTTCGCGATCCCGCCCGAAGGGGTGTCGGTCTCGAGCGATTTCACCGGCATGACCCGGGCCTTCGTCCCCTTCACCGTGACGGCCCAGGAAACTCCGGAGGTTCCGGAGTTCCTGACCAAGCAGCCGAACAAGGGCACCGGTGCAGCCGGCAAGGCGCACGCCGGCGTGTCTGGGAAAATGGGCGACAAGAATTCGAAGAAGCCAACCGGCGCCTACGCCGTCAAGGGGAACGGCCAGGACATGCACCTCGGCAAGAGCGAGGTCGAGGCCCAGATCCGGAACAAGGGCATCCTCGGCCTCCTCAACGCCGCCGCGAGCTCGCCCTTCGCGAGCATCCTCGGCCGCGGCTCGGCGGTGGGCGATGCCAAGGAAGACATCATGGGCAATCTCTTGGCCGCCAACATCGACAACGGCTTTGGCACGGGCGGCTGGGGCGTCGTGGGCACCGGCAACGGCGGCGGCGGCACGGGCCTTGGCACCATCGGTATCGGCAACTTCAACACCCTGGGCGGCCGGGGCTATGGCCACGGCCCTGGCATCGGTGGCCTGGCGACTCGGCAGCCCCACAAAGTGCGCGATGTCATTCCCGGCGTGGCCACCGCCAAGGGCTCCCTCGACAAGGAGATCATCCGCCGCGTGGTTCGCCTGCACCTGAACGAGGTGAAGTACTGCTACGATCAGGAGCTGGTGCACAGGGCGGGCCTCGAGGGCCGCATCTCGGTCCAGTTCATCATCGCGGGCACCGGCCAGGTCATCAACTCCTTCGTGCAGAGCACGACCATGAACAACGTCCGGGTCGAGAGTTGCGTGGTCGGCGCGGTCAAGCGCTGGCCCTTCCCCAAGCCGACCGGCGGTGGCATCGCCATCGTGTCGTACCCGTTCAACTTCGTGGCGGGTGGGGGAAACTAGCGGGGTAGACCGTCGAGAACGCCAGCCAGGCTTCCCGACGGTCCGCGTGCTAGGGTCGGGTCTCGTCCGTGGGCGATGTTACGATGATCGGCACCTACCCTGACCTGACCGAGCTCGACCTCGCGGACCGACCGTTGCTCGACCCGCTTTTTCGCGATCTTCACGCGGGCGTTTCCGAGCTGACCTTCGCCGGCCTCTACTGCTTCCGCGCCGCCCATGCCTACCGCATGGCGCGTCTCGCCGACGGTACCCTGGTACTGGCCGGTTCGGACAAGGGCAAGTGCTTCTTCATCTGCCCGTTCTCCCTGCCGCGCCCGGAGCTGCTCGATGAGCTCTTCACGCGCTGCGCCTGCATGAAGCTGGTTACGGCGGCGCAGGCCGAGGGGCTACGCGCCGATGGCTTCGAGGTGACAGAGGACCGCGACAACTTCGACTACCTCTACCGGCGGGAGGATCTAGCGACGCTGCGCGGCCGCGCCTTTCAGAAGAAGCGCAACCTGGTGCACGCCTTCGAGAGGGCGAATTCCTACGAGGTTTGGCCGCTCTCACCCGAACGGGTCGGCGACGCGCTGACGGTGCTCGAGGCCTGGCGCGAGCACGCCCACGACCTGGCCGACTACGCGCCGGCGCGTGACGCCCTCGTGCATGCCGAGGCGTTCGGCCTGCAAGGACGCATCACCTACGTCATGGACAAGCCGGCGGGCTACGCGCTCGGCGAACCCGCCGCGGCCGGCAGCATGTTCATCGTCCACTACGAGAAGACCGTCCCGGACATGAAAGGGCTCTACCAGTTCATCAACATGGACTTCGCGAGTTCGCTGCCCCCGGAAATTACTCTCATCAATCGCGAGCAAGACCTCGGCGATCCCGGCCTGCGCCAGGCCAAGCTGACCTACCGCCCCTGCGCCTTCCTCACCAAGTTCCGCGCGCGCAAGCGCGCCGCCGCGCTTGCGTGTTGATCCCTCCTAGCCCCGGCCTTAGAGTGCCCGCTGCCCGGGCCGCCCGCGAGGTTGGGCTTCGCGTGCCCTGCGCACCCATCGCCAGGAGTGAGGATCCCCGATGACCACCACGACCACGGACAGCGAAAAGCTCTCGTTCAAGGAGAAGGCCGGCTACGCCCTCGGGGACACCGCGTCGAACCTCTTCTGGATGACCTTCGTCTTCTTCGGCAGCCTCTTCTACACCGACGTCTTCGGCCTGGCGCCGGCCTCGATGGCCACGCTGTTCTTCGTCACGCGCATCCTCGACACGGTCTTCGATCCCATCGTGGGCATGATCGCGGATCGCACCACCACCCGCTGGGGCAAGTTCCGGCCGTACATTCTCTGGATGGTCGTGCCCTTTGGGGTTTGCGGAACCCTGGCCTTCATCACGCCGCCGTTCGGACCATCAGGCAAGCTCATCTACGCCTACATCACCTATGGGCTGATCGGACTGGTCTATAGCGCCATCAACCTGCCCTACTCCGCGCTCATGGGCGTCATCTCGCCGTCGAGCGTGGAGCGCACCAAGGTGTCCTCGTTCCGTTTCGTCGGCGCGTATTCCGCCGGCCTGGTGGTCAGCCTGTGCACCATGTATCTGGTTTCCGCCTTCGGCGGTGAGAATCAGCGGCTCGGCTTCGCCATGACCGTCGGGCTCTATGCCCTGCTCGGCATGGCGATGTGGATCATCTGCTTCGCAACCACCAAGGAGCGCGTGATACCCAAGGCGACCCAGTCGTCCTTCCTGCGCGACCTCGGCGACGTGGTCACCAACGTGCCGTGGCTGATCCTCTTCGTACTCGGCATCGCGACGTTGAGCTACGTCTCCATCCGCAACGGCTGCTTCGCCTACTACTTCAAGTACTACGTCCGCGACCAGACCGTGCTCGGCTTCCAGCTCACCTGGAAAAGCATGCTGGGAACGTTCTTCGTGTGCGGATCGCTGGCCACCCTGCTCGGGACCTCGCTGGTCGCGCCCATCGCCGCGCGCATCGGCAAGCGCCAGCTCTACATGATCATGATGGGCCTCGCGTCGGTCCTGACCATCGCCTTCTTCTTCCTGCGGCCGCAGGACGTGATCGTCATGTTCGTGCTGCAGATTCTCGCGAACCTCATCATGGGCCCGACGGCGGCACTGGTCTACGCCATGTATGCCGACGCGTCCGATTACTCCGAGTGGAAGACCGGACGCCGTTCGACCGGCCTGGTCTTCGCGGCCTCGTCGTTCGCCCAGAAAATGGGGTGGACCGTGGGCGGCGCGGTGACCGGCTACATCCTGGCCGGCTTCGGCTACCAGGCCGGCGTCCCGCAGAACGCGGAGACCCTGACCGGCCTCAAGCTGCTGGTCAGTTTCATCCCCGCCGTCGGCAGCGTGATCGCGACGTTCCTGCCGCTGCTTTACACCCTCGACGACAAGCGCATGAAGGTCATCGAGAAAGAGCTGGGCGAGCGGCGCGCGGTCGCCGAGGCCGCCCCGACCCGGGCCTAGCAAGGAAGGACGCCCATGCCCAAGCAGCCCGCCGCGCTCGCCAATCCCTACGGCTACTACGACGCCGAGAACCGCGAATACGTCATCACCCGGCCGGACACGCCCACGCCGTGGTTCAACTTCATCGGCGAGGGCCGCTACGGCGGCATCGTCTCGAACGCGGCGGGCGGCTTTGCCTTCGACCGCGATCCCAAGAACCGCCGCGTCTCGCGCTACCGCTACAACGCCATCCCGGCCGACCAGCCCGGCCGCTACGTCTATATCCGCGACATGCAGAACGGGAAGTTCTGGAGCCCCACCGCCCAGCCCACGCCCGCGGTGAAGCTCGCGTCATACGAGTGCCGCCACGGCGCCGGCTACACCAAGATCGCCGGCACGCGCGACGACATCGCCGCCAGCCTGCTCTACTTCGTGCCGCCCGCGCCAGCCGACGAGCCCTGCCCCTGCGAGCTGTGGGTCTTGAAGGTCAAGAACGTGGGCAAGAAGACGCGCAAGCTGCGAACCTTCTCGTACATCGAATTCAGCTTCCGCGACACGATGGGCGACCAGCTCAACCTCGACTGGTGCCAGCACATTCTCGAGGCCACGGTGAAGGACGGTATCATCACCTCGAAAACGCGCTTCGCTCCGACCACGAACTACTTCGCGTCCAGCAGCAAGCCATGCGGGTTCGAGACCGACCGCGAGATCTTCGTCGGCCGCTGGCGCGACCTCTCCAACCCCGAGATGGTCGAAACTGGCAAGCCGACCAATACCCAGGCCCCGCGCGGGAACAACATCGGCTCGCTCTGCCACGATCTCAACCTGCGGCCCGGACAAGAGGCGGAAATCGTCTACATCATGGGCGTAACCGACGAGCCCGCCCGCATCGCCAAGGTGGTCGAGCGTTTTGGCAAGCCCAAGCAGGTGGCCGCGGCCTACGCCGGCCTGCAGGCCGACTGGAACGACTACCTCGGCCGCTTCACCGTCGAGACGCCCGACCCGGTGGTCAACGCCATGCTCAACGTGTGGAACCCCATCCAGTGCCGGACCACCTTGTTCTGGTCCCGCTTCGTCTCGGCGTACGAGACCGGCACCGGCCGCGGCATGGGCACGCGCGACTCCGCGCAGGACACCCTGGGCACGGTTCACAACGCCGCCGACCGCGCACGCGCCACGCTCGACATGCTCTGGCACCTGCAGTACCAGGACGGCCACACCTGGCACCAGGTGCTGCCGCTCACCGGTGAGGGCGGCCCCGGCCTGGCGGCCGAGTTCCCGCGATGGCCGCAGTGGTTCTCCGACGATCACCTGTGGCTCATCCTGGCCGTGTGCGCCTACCTGCGCGAGACCGGCGACCTCGACTATCTCGACCACAAGATCTCCTACTGGGACGGGGGCGAGGACACCATCTGGAATCACATGATGCGCGGGGTGGAGTTCACCTTGCAGCACCGCGGGCCACAGGGGCTGCCGCGCATCGGGTTCTCCGACTGGGACGATACGATGAACGTGGATCATGGCAGCGGCAAGGCCGAGAGCGTGTGGGTCGCGCAGCACTTCTGCCGGGCCACGCTCGATTTGGCCGAGCTTTCGGCTCACATCGGGGCGACCACGGACGCCGAGCGTTTCCGCCAACTCCACAAGGAGATGGCCGACCTCACCAATCAGGTCGCGTGGGACGGTGAATGGTACGCGCGCGCCTACGACGACGAGGGCAAGCCGGTCGGCGTGAAGAGCGAGAAGTACCAGAAGATCGCGCTCAACACGCAGACCTGGGCGGTCATCGGCGAGGCCGCTCCGGCCGAACGGGCGAAGCAGGCGATGGAGAGCGCGCACAAGTACCTCCACTGCAAGTACGGCCTCGCCCTGCTCTGGCCAGCCTACGTCGTGGGCGACGAGCGCGTGCGCGGCACGACCACCTACCCGCCGGGCGCCAAGGAAAACGGCGGCGTCTTCTGCCACGCCGACACCTGGGCCATCGTCGCCGCCGCCAAGCTGGGCATGGCCGAGCGGGCCATGCAGTACTACCTGGAAATCACGCCTTTTACCCGCACGGACATCGACTGCATGAAGGTCGAGCCCTACGTCTACTGCGGCAACGTCACCGGGCCCGAGCACAAGCAGTTCGGCTACGCCCGCAACGCCTGGCTGTCGGGCACGGCGTCGTGGACCTACGTGGCCGGCACGCAATGGATCCTCGGCATCCGGCCGACCTATCAGGGCCTGATGATCGCACCCGTCATCCCGGACAAGTGGCCCGGCTTCAAGGCGACGCGCGTCTTTCGCGGGGTGCGCTACGACATCGCCGTCGAGCGGCAAGGTAAAGGCAACGCCGTCGCTCTGGTCGTCGACGGCAAGCCCCTCCCCGGCGCCGTGGTGCCCCTGCCCCCGGCCGGCAGGAAGGCGGTGAAGGTGGAGGTCCTCCTCGGGGCGTAGCTACCCTCTCTGGTAGCAAAATTTTCGATGTTCACTTATTCTCGGGCTGTTCGACGGGCGGGGGTATCCTGGGGCGGCAGCCCATCCTGAATCCATACCGGAGGTCATCGTGATGAACCGTTTCCCCACAACCTTCTTGGTGAGCGCGCTTCTCCTGGCGGTTGGCCTTGGCCGCGCCGCGGCGGAGGAACAGGTCACGGAAAAGAAGATCGGCGAGGACAACCCAGAGTACCGCTTCGACTTCAGCTTGTTCGGCGGCGGCCACTTCT
>JADGRD010000097.1 GCA_017881285.1 Pseudomonadota bacterium
GAGCTGATGCGCAAGCACGACAAGGCGTGGGCTCTCTACATCTTCAGCTCCGCCAATGCCCTGCGCCAGTACACGGCGGACGAGCTGGTCGAGCTGGGGCTGTCGTGGTTGTGGATCGGACTCGAGGGCAAGGGCAGCCAGTACGAGAAGACCGTGGGCGTGGACACGCACAAGATGGTGCGCGAGCTACAGGAACGGGGCACGCGCGTGCTCGGTTCGACCATCATCGGTCTGGAAAACCACACTCCCGAGAACATCGACCGAGCCATCGAGCACGCCGTCAGCCACGAGACCGACTTCCACCAGTTCATGCTCTACATGCCCATGGCCGGCACGCCCCTGTGGCGCGAGATGACCGCCAAGGGCGCGATGCTGGACGCCCGGGAAATGCCCGAGGGCGACATGCACGGGCAGCACAAGTTCAACTATCACCACCCCGGCATCCCCGCCGGGCAGGAAACCGACCTCCTGCTGCGCGCCTTTCACGAGGACTTCCGGGTGAACGGCCCCAGCCTCCTGCGCATGGTGCGCACAGCCCTGCACGGCTACATGAAGTACAAGCACCACCCCGACCGCCGCATCCGCCGGCGCTTCCAGTGGGAGGTGCAAGGCTTCGGCACCGCGTACGCGGGCGCGCTGTGGGCCGCCAAGCGCTGGTTCGCGGACAATCCCCAGCTCGTCGCCAAGCTCGACGCGGTCCTGCGCGAAATTCATAGCGAGTTCGGCCTCCTCTCGCGCTTGGTGACGCCGATCCTCGGCCGCATCGTCTTGCGCGCCCTGCGCAAGGAGCAGAAGCGCATCGACTCGGGCAAGACCTTCGAGCCGCCGACCTTCTACGAATCGAACTTCGATCCACCGGTGAACGCGCCGAACGGGCTACGCAAACAGCGCTGGACGAGTGTCAGCAACTGACCGGCGGGCGCTACTGTCGCAACCAGCTCGCGACGAACTGTCCATGGCCGCCCTGAATGGCGGTTCCTGAAGCTCCACCTTGCAGCGCACCCGCGTAGAGGGCGCCGCCGGCATCACTGGTGAGCTTGTCGTCGGTCCATGGCCCGTTGACAGCGGCATCGGCGGTGAGAATCGAGCTCGAATGCCCATCAGCGTCGAGCTTCCACGCGACGCCGCTAATGTTGTGCTGGGCCATCCAGCCAAGCCAGAGATTGGCTTCGTCCTCGCAGACGTAATCGTGGCCATTGCTGGCAAGACCGCCGTCGGAGAAGGTGGCGCCGAACTCGCTCACGAAGAGCGCCACGCCGCCCGCGATGGCCGTGTCGCCCTTGCTGCGAATGGATGGCCCGTGCGTGCACGAGTACCAATGCAGCGTGTAGAGCAGGTTGGTCCCAACCACGGGATCGGCCGCCGCCTGATCGACATTCTGCGACCAGGACGGTGTTCCCAGCACCATCAGGTTGTCGGGATCCACAGACCGGACCGCGTCCACCACCGCCTGGTGATAGGCCTTGATTTGCGCCCAGGTGTAGCGCGGGTTGCCTGCCGGCTCGTTCCAGGGTTCCCAGATGACGTTCGGGTACGCCCCATAGGTGGTTGCCATTTGCGTGTAGTACGCGACCGCCGCGTCCTGCTGATTGATGGCATCTTCGGTGTGCCAGTCGACCATGACGTACACCCCGAGCTCGACGGCGTGCTGGAGGATGATCTCGGCCTTGGGTTGCGTGGTCGGCAGTAGGTCCGTGGCTGCCCCCGCCTTCGAATTGACGGTCATGGCCGCGCGAATGACCGACAGCTTCCAGTTGTCGCGCATCCATGTCAGCGCTGGCTTGCTCTCCGCGAAGGGTTGGCTTTCATAGTTGAGCCCCGAGCCGCTCACACCCTTGAGCTGGACCGGCACGCCGTTCTGGTCGACCAATTGGTAGACCACGGTCGGTGTCCCATCGGCGGCCACCGCGGGGACGCCCGCGACTGCGAGCTGCCCATGCAACGCAACCGGAGATCCCGGCGGTGCGGAGCCTGGGACAGGTGGCGTCGACCACTTGTCGGACGGAGGCGCCGAGGCACAGCCGAGCGTCAAACCAGCGGCAATCAGAGCAAGGAACATCGAGCATCGTTCGGCGTACGTCATTTGCTGCCTTTACTACCTTGGGGCTTGGGAATGCCTACTATACAAGAGCCTTGGTCACGAAATCCACGATCCCAGCCAAGCCACGCCCGACGACAAGGTAGGCCTTCCGTCCCGCGCACCCTCGTGCCAAGTTCTGGCTCTAACCATCGTGAGCCACAAGGATCCGGTGTGCGGGATGATGGTCGATCCCGAGCGCGCCAAGGGAAAACACGACCACCAGGGCACGACCTACTACTTCTGCGCCCCGGCCTGCCGGGCACGTTTCGTCGCGGATCCCTCCCGCTACCTGGCGCCCGACTACCGTCCCGCCGGCATGGGCGCCGGCATGGACGGCGGTCTGGTTTCCCTCGGTAAGCCGCGCATGATGCGGCCGCTGGCGCCGGCGGCGCCCGCCCCTTCCCCCGCGCCCAGCGGTCCACGCTACGTCTGCCCGATGGATCCGGAAGTATCGAGCCCGGTGCCCGCGGCCTGCCCCAAGTGCGGCATGGCCCTCGAGCCCGAGGCCATCACCCTCGACGACAAGCCGGATCCCGAGCTGGCCAACATGACCCGGCGGTTCTGGGTCGCGCTCGCGCTCGCGACGCCGCTCTTCCTCTACGGCATGGCCGAGATGCTCGTCGGGCACGAGGCCGTGCACCTGCTGCCGCCCCGCCTGCTCGCCGTGATCGAGATGCTGCTGGCCGGACCCGCGGTGTTCTGGGCCGGCTGGCCGCTGCTCGTGCGCGCCTGGAGCTCCGTGCGCAACCGCAGCCCCAACATGTTCACGCTCATCGGCCTGGGCGTGCTGGCGGCCTTCGGCACCAGCGCGGTCGCCGCCATCGCGCCTTCCCTGCTGCCTTCGACCTGGAGCCAGCCCGGCCAGGCGCCTCCGCTCTACTTCGAGGCCGCCGCCGTCATCACCGCGCTCGTCCTGCTTGGTCAGGTGCTGGAAGGCCGCGCCCGCCGCGCCACCGGTGGCGCCATCCGCGCCCTCCTGCGCTTGCAGCCCGCCAACGTGCACCTTCTGACCAGCGACGGCCGCGACGCCGATCTGGCCGTCGAGTTCGTCCGCAAGAGCGACCGCCTGCGCGTGCTGCCGGGCGAGCGCATTCCGGTCGACGGCGTGGTGGAGAGCGGCGCCAGCACGGTCGACGAATCGGCCATCACCGGCGAGCCCATGCCGGCCGACAAGGGCCCGGGCAGCCGGGTCACGGGCGGCACGCAAAACGGCAACGGCAGCTTCGTCATGCGCGCCGAGCGGGTCGGCGCCGGCACCATGCTCGCTCAGATCGTGCGCGCCGTGACCGCGGCTCAGCGTAGCCGCGCGCCCATGCAAAGGTTGGCCGATCGAGTCTCACGCTGGTTCGTGCCCGCGGTGATCGCCGTTTCCGTCGTGGCCTTCATCGGCTGGTCGGCCACGGGCCCCGAGCCACGCCTGGCCCATGCCCTCGTCGCGGCCGTGGCGGTTCTCATCATCGCCTGCCCTTGCGCCCTGGGCCTGGCCACACCCATGTCGGTCATGGTCGGCGTCGGCCGCGGTGCCTCCGCGGGCGTGCTGGTGCGAAACGCCGAGGCCATCGAGGCCATGGCCCGCGTCGATACCCTGGTGCTCGACAAGACCGGCACCTTGACCACCGGCAATCCCAAGCTAGTGGCCGTCGTCACGAGCGAGGGGTTCTCCGAAGCCGAAGTCGTGCGCCTAGCCGGCAGCCTCGAGCGCGGCAGCGAGCACCCCCTGGCCAGGGCCGTGGTCGCCGCCGCGCACGAACGGGGACTCGTTCTTGCCGAGCCCAAGGACTTCCGCAACGAGCCCGGCCTGGGCGTCACCGGTAAGGTCGACGGGCAGCCGATCCTCGCCGGGAATCAGGCCCACCTGCGAGCCGCGGGCCTCGACACCGCGCCCTTCGCCGCCAAGATCGAGAAGCTGGCCAGACTCGGGCACGCCCAGGTCCTGGTCGCGGCCGGCGGCAAGCTCGCGGGCCTCTTCGATCTCGCCGATACCGTGAAACCGGGCGCGGCCGCCGCCCTGGCCGAATTGCGCGCCGAAGGCCTGCGCATCGTCATGCTCACCGGCGACACCGCGACCGCCGCGGGCGCCATCGCCGCGGAACTTGGGATCACGGAGGTCGTGGCCGGCGTCTCTCCCATGCAGAAGGGCGAGGCCATCAAGCGCCTGCGCGAGGAAGGCCGCATCGTCGCCATGGCGGGCGATGGCATCAACGACGCCGCCGCGCTGGCCGAGGCCGATGTCGGCCTGGCCATGGGCAACGGCACTGACGTCGCCATCGAGAGCGCGGGCATCACCCTGGTCAAGGGCGACCTGCGCGCCATCCTGCGCGCCCGCCGCCTGGGCCGCGCCATCGTGGCCAACATCCGCGGCAACCTGCTTTTCGCTTTCCTCTACAACGCGCTCACCATCCCCATCGCCGCGGGCGCGCTCTATCCGGTGTTCGGCCTTCTGCTCTCACCCATGATTGCCAGCGCCGCCATGAGCCTGTCGTCGGTGTCGGTGATCGGAAATGCGCTGAGGTTGCGCAAAGTCGCGCTCTAGGCGCGCCCGTCAGAGGACCTCCATCGATATGACGTGATGGTGTCATCAATATGAGAGCCTGACGATGGCGAAGTAACACTCTGACCGGAGAATGGCCCCACGTCGGTGAAAGGGCTGGGATTGGGTGGGCACGTCGCCCGGCGCGAAAGATGCACTTCGTGCCGGTACTGGGCTCAGAGGCTCTGCTCTCTTGCCCAGCGCGCCGGCTCCGCGAAGAGCCTGAAGGGAAACGACATCATGCACATGAGCACACTGATTGTTTTGATCGTACTTGGGGTCCTCCTCTTCGGCGGTGGCGGCGGCTACTACTGGAGTAGGCGAGGCTAGCGATAGCAAGGGAACACACAAGGGAAAGACAACCGGCACCAGAAAGGGCAGTCACATGAACCAGGATCAAGCCAAAGGCAAATGGGATCAAATCAAGGGCAAGGCGAAGGAAGCTTGGGGCGTTCTCACGGACAACGACTTCAAGAAAGCCGAGGGCTCGATTGAAAAGCTCTACGGCGTCATCGAAGCGAAGGTGGGCGATTCCAAGGAAGCCATTCGGACGAAGCTCGACAAGCTTCACACGGAAACCAAGAAGGGCCCGTGTTGCGGCTAGAAAAGCGCCGCTCCCATCGTCACATACGTTCGTGGGCTAGAACGTCAGGACCAAGACAACGCCCGAAGCGTTCCTGGCAACCAACGGCACGACTGCAATTCGCACCGTGGCCGTTGGCGGGCCCAGGTCACCGCGGCGGTACGCCTGCAAAGCCTTGAGAGCACCGAGCGGCTGGGTGAAGATCATGATTTCGCCGGTTGCAATGCCGGTCAGCAGACTGATAGTCGCACTGGTCCAGTGCCCAAATCCCGCACCGATGACGAAGAAGACTCCCGCGTTGACGACAACATTGCCTCCGTGAAAGAGCAGACTCCGCCCCTCTGCTTCATTGGCTGCGTCGCGGACTAGCAATTCTTCAGCCCGGGCAAGCGAACCACATGGCTCGGTTCCGAGTGCCTCTGCTTCAGACGCCTCGAGCCGCTGGTCATCACCCATGACTTTCAGTGGTGTGAACACCAGTGGAACCAATCCAATCAGCGAGGCACCGCCACCCACGTACAAATCCAATCCCGACGCGTGGGACACCAATGGCGCGGCGACGAATTGGCCGGCGGCGAGAGACGAATAGATTGCGCCCCAAGAGTAGCTCCATATGCGGGCATGGTGGGCGTCGCTGCGCAGGCGTTCGCGAATGAAGCGCAGCCGCGTCTGCGCCTGCACGTGCTGCAGCGCCGGTTCCCCGCCGACCAGAGTCGCCGAGCATTCTCCGCCCAACGCCGGCCTCGCGCCCAAGGCGAACGCAAGACCGAGCATGCTCGACACCCAAGCCATTGCGCAGAGCATAGCAGGCAGCGCCCCAGTGGCGGCTTTGCGCCACGATGGCTAGGCATCACCAACCGCTGCGCTCCATCAAATTGAGGCAAGATGTCCATCAAATCGAATGAATCCGCGAATGCACGTCCACGGACCATCTGCTGCGGTGAACCTGGGCTTCGACATTTGCCGCTCGGTGGGGAGAAAAACGGGGCAGCCAGATAGCTTCGCGCAACGAAGGAGAGGGTTGGCATGGGGCAAGCAGTCGTCGGCAGGAACATGCGATGGAATCATGAAGAGATCGGGCCTGTCCTTCCAGGTCCAGAGGTTACCGCCACTTACCGACGACACCCTTCTTTGATAGGGTTGCACGTGGCCTCATGACGCGCGTAGCTACGGCGGTTTGTTCCGCACTAGTCCTGACATGGGTTGGCTCACTCGGCCTCGCCCGAGCCGAGGCCACCGCGGGCGAGGCCGCGCCGACATCCGCGGCCACTCCGACCATCGCGGCGCCGTCGCCCGATGCTCAGCCACAAAAGGTGGACGACGCCAAGAAGACCGCCAAGGCCGCGGCGCTCACCCCCATTTTGCCAAGCCCACGGAATCCCTTGCGCCCGGCTTTCCAGCTCTATGCCGAGATCGATCTGCCGATTCTTGCGGTCGGGCTCGTGTTCGCGGAGGCGCGGCTGTTTCGCTCGCAGCCGGCGTTCTGCGGATCGACGGCGAGCGCTCCACCTTGCGAGCCCGGCGATCTCAATGCGATCGATCGCACGACCGCGGGCTATTGGAGCCCCGGCTGGCAAACCGCCTCGGACTACGGCCTCTACGCGGTCGGCGTCGGGGCCGCGGCCTTGATCTTCGCGGACGAGGGGTTTCTTCCCGGCCTCAACGACAGCGTCGTCGTTGCCGAGTCGGCGCTCGCCGCCACTGCGGTTGCTTCCATCATGACCCTCGCGGCGGGCCGGCCGCGTCCCTTTCTCTATGGAGACAAGGCGCCGCTTTCCGCACGCACCAGCGCCGACGCCGGGCTGTCCTTCTTGAGCAATCACACTGCCATCAGCTTCGCGATCGCAACGTCCACGCTGGTGACCATGCGACGGCTCCACCCCGGCTCGAAGCTGACGTGGATCGTGGCGGGCGTGGGGGGCGCGATAGCGACCTTCGTCGGCACGGCGCGGGTGCTCGGCGGCATGCATTTCATCACCGACGTGGTGGGTGGGGCGGTTGTCGGCACCTCGGTGGGCGTCCTCGTCCCCTCCCTGCATGCCTCGCCAGTTTCCGTCGTACCGGTCGCGGGCGATGGGCAACACGGCCTCGCCCTCGTTGCCCGATTCTGACTCTCTTTCGCGGCCAGCCACGAGTTCGTCGCGTCGCCGGCACGCATCTTGCTGGTCCATGAGCTTGAAAGAGTGACAATCAGGTTGTGGACGTTGGCCGTGCGTCTCATGGTGCTCTGTGCATCGGGTCATGCAACGCCGTCGGCACACCTGATCGTTCAATCAATTCGATTCGATCCTTCAGAGAGGAAGAGCGCATGAGGTCACGGACGTACATGAAGGCTGGAGGAGTGCTTACGGTATTCACGGCCGGAGCTTGCTTCGTGGGCTGGCTGACAGCGGAGCCCAAGTTGGCTCACGCCTACACCATTTCCAGCGCGATTACCGCTGGGTGCCACGAAAAGATCACGACGGAGGCTTTGCGAGCCGTGCGCCTGGAGCTCACCACTGCGGCGCCGCTTCCCGCGGACCGAAACGAGCGGGCACTGATCGACGATTTGGAGTTCACGCCTGCGAGTGACATGACCGATCTGGGTGGCGCGACATTGCTGGTGGGCGCCCGCGACAACGATCTGAAAGGGCGAGACTCGATGGCTCTCAGCCAGCTCGCGCTGGTCCATGGCGATCCCGCTGCGCAGCGCGAGCATTGCCTGCGCAACTCGCATGAAAAAGAGCCGGACGGATCGCTGACCGCCGTCCAGGATTGTCGCGCCTTCATCCGCGAACGGATTGCCCAGGCCCTCGACGGGCTCGATGCCACGAGCACGCCTGACCTCGCCCAAAGAACCTCGCTACCGCTTTACCTGTCGTTGCGCCACAGCGTGGACGCTTCGCTGCCAACTTACTATGTGCGCATCGGGCAGGCGATTCACGCCATCGAGGACAGCTTCACCCATACCTACCGCACCCCTGACAGCATGCACATCACTGTGGTTGCGGATTGGGTGGACGAGGCCAACGGAAACCTGGTCGAGGCGACCGACGGACCGCCTCATTCGAGCGAGCTCGACCGCTGCGACGATCCCGACGATTTGCGACAACGGCGGCGTGAGCTGGCGACCGAAGCGGCCACCGCGGTCTTGCGCACGACGCTCGATCCCAACCAAACCAACGACCAGAAGATGGCTGCCGTGGAGGTGATTTTGGACACATATCTGAGTTACTCGCCAGGTTGCACGTTCGACAACAATTGGTGCCAGGCGGCCGAACGCCAATATGGCAATAGCCAGTTCGGCTGCAGCATGGGCGGCCCAGGGAGCCCAACTTCGGGTTGGGGATGGGCCGTCATGCTCGGGCTGCTCACGCTGCTGGTAGGAGCGCGGCGACGACGTGGGAGAAGCAGCACCGTCGGCATGGTTCTCCTGTTCATTGCAATCCCCTTCCAGAGCCGTGCGTTCGCCCAGCCAGAGCCCGGTCGTCCGACTCCTGACGCCGCTGCCGTGGCTGCCGAGCAGAGCAATGCGTTCGCCCAGCCAGAGCCCGGTCAGCCGGCCCCTGACGCCGCTGCCGTGGCTGCCGAGCACAAGCCACCGCCGCCCGTCACCACGCCGGTGAAGGAGCCGGGGCCGAAAGACCCATCGCAGGTCGCCTTGGGCGCCTATCTGGGCGGTTCAGGCTCCGTCAACAACGCAGCAGCCGCGGCTGCGCTCGGCGCTCGCCTCCGTTTCAGCAAGCATTGGACGTTCGGTCTCGATGCGGAATGGAACCCCTGGATTTCGGTCAACGGCGCCTCGACCGTACGCGCGGGTGCCTTCAACGGGTACGGAACCGTCATCTTCCGTCTGCCACTCGCCTACGAGCAGTTCAACCTGCGGACCACGGCCAATCTCGGAGTTTCCCGCCTGCTCATCGACTTGTATGGTGCCCCCAAGGGCAGCACAGGGATCTACGCCGGCTTCAGCCCGCTCGGGCTCGAATGGAAGATGTCGCGGATGTTCTTCCTGATCATCAACCCGCTGAACTTCGCGATGCCAACCCCGCAGCTCAAGGGAGTTCCATTTTCCTATTCCCAGTACCGGGTCACGATCGGACTCGAAGTGTACGGAGGTTGA
>JADGRD010000098.1 GCA_017881285.1 Pseudomonadota bacterium
AAGACGGGCTCTATCTCGTCGAGAACTACGCCGCGCTTTACGACTGCGGCGCATCCGATTTCGAGGGCGTGTTTGGGCTACTGGACGGCAAGACGGTGCTGGATGGCATGGCTTGTTTCCAGAAGCTCCGGTCCCCATCCTTCAACTGGCTGCTCGCGGACCGGAAAGGGAGCATCGGCTACCAGATGTCGGGTCGCCATTTTGTCCGGCCCGAAGGCACCTCGGGGCTTCTGCCTCTGCCCGGGTGGGACGAGCGCTACGCGTACCGCGGATTCGTCGAGGGCGACGAGCTGCCTCGAGCCTACAACCCGCCGGAGGGCTTTCTGGTCAGCGCCAACGACGACAGAAACGGCTATGGCGAAAGCGCCCCCTGCGCCATTCACATGGGCAGCTACCGAAGAGACAGAATCACCGTCTTGCTGCAAAGCCGCGACAAGTGGACCGCCGAAGAGATGGGTTCGATCCAGAATGATCTGTATTCGCTCCACGCCGAGGCTTTCCTGGCGCGTTTCGAGGCGCTGATTCCCGACACACCCGCGGGCCGGATGCTGAAAGCCTGGGACAAACGGTACACGGGGGATGCGAAGGCCGCCGTCTTGTTCGAGCGCGTCTATCGGGCGTTGTTGAGAAATACCTTCGGCCAACTGGCCTGGGGCACGAACGTCTTTGACTACCTCTGGGAGCAGACGGCCGCTTTCGCGGGTTTCTACCACTACTTCGACAAGCTCCTGCTGGACGGAAGCGCGCACTGGTTCTCCAGGGAGAAGGTGGAGCAAGCGGCAAGGGATGCGTTCGAGGAGGCGCTCGCGGGGCCTTGTCCAACCCTCAAGCAGACACGCGCGATGAAGATGGGCCATCTGCTTTTCGGCGGCAAGCTGCCCTCGTTTCTGGGCTTCGACGGGGGGCCCGTCTTCGTCCCCGGCTCGCGCTCCACGGTCTGCCAGGCCCAGTTCTTCACGGAAGGCGGCCGCAAAGTCAGCTTCTGCCCTTCCTACCGATTCCTCACCGACATGGGTTCGGACGAGGCCTTTTCGAGCCTTCCCGGCGGCGCCACGGATCGGAGATTCAGTCGCTACTACAAGAACGAGCTTCGCCGCTACCTCCGCGGGGAGTACAAGCGCCTCCACCTCAAAGGGTAGGGATGGCGGTTCGTCCCCCTGTCCACCCGGGGAAGGCTACAATCACTGGGCATGCCGGCAGATGGCCCACCTCGTGCAGTGAACGATGCGCTTGCCGCGCTGGGCGTGCGCCGGCTAGTCATCGGCATCCACGATCCGGCGTTCCCGGGGCTGCCGGGGGAAGACGTGGGCCGGGGCTCGCCGTACTCGCGCGGCGCCGAGCGCTGGCTGCGTTTCGTGCGTGGGCTCGGCTTCGACGGCGTGCAACTGGGACCGCAGGGGCAGACCTCGGATATCAACCCCTCGCCCTACGACGGCACCATCTTCTCGCGCAACGTCCTGTCCATCGATCTGCACCAGTTGACCGAGGCCAGCGATGGCCCTGCTTTGCTGCCCCGGGAAGCCCTGGCAACGCTCGCCGCTGCCCGCCCCCCCTGCTCAACCCAGCGCGTGTACCACTGCCATGTCTTCGCGTCGCAGCGACGCGCGCTCGACGATGCCTTCGCGGGATTCGCGACGACGCGACATCCGGGCCTGACCGAACGGCTCGTGCAGTTCAAGCGACGGCACGGAGCGTGGCTCGAACGCGACAGCATGTACGAGGTTCTGTGCGATCTGCACGGCGGCCTCGGTTTCCGGGACTGGTGGACGCTTGCAGGCCCGCACCCCGATCAAGACCTGTGGAATCCGCCCCCCGAACGAGCGCGGGTTGCAGAGGCCCGACGTGCCGAGCTTGGGCGCGCGCGCCGGCAGCAGCTCGACGCCTTCGCCTTTCGCCAGATGCTGTTTCACGACCAGCACGCGGCCCTGCGCCGACGCTGCCGCGAGCTGGGCCTGGAGCTCTATGGCGACCTGCAGATCGGCCTGTCGGATCAGGACGTCTTCGCCTATCGCTCGGTGCTCCTCTCCCGCTACGTCATGGGCGCGCCGCCCAGCCGCACCACCCCCGAGGGCCAGGCGTGGGGCTACGCACTCCTCGATCCCAGCCAGGCCGACGCCGCGACGCCGGGCCGGGACGGGGCGCTGCGCCTCCTGCTCGCGCGCGTGGACAAGCTCTTCGACGAAGCCGACGCCATCCGCCTCGACCACCCCCACGGCCTGGTCTGTCCCTGGGCCTACCGCGCGGGGCAGCCCGATTCCTTGTTCGCCGTGCAACACGGGGCGCGCCTGCACGCCGCGCCGGATCTACCCGATCACCCCGAGCTCGCGCGTTTCGCCATCGTCGATCCCGAGCAGCTCGACCGCTCGCTACCCCGCTATGCCGACGATTGGGAATGCGATCTGCGGCCCGAGCAGATCGATCGCTACGCCGTGTTCTTCGACGCCATGGTCGCCTCGGCGAGGAACCACTGTCGCGACAAGCGCGACATCGTCTGCGAGGTGCTCTCGACGCTGCCGCGCCCGCTCGCCGCCATGCTCGAGCGTCACGGGCTGGGCCGTTTTCGCGTCGTCCAGAAGGCCAATCTCGACGATGCCGCGGACGTCTATCGCCCCGAGAACGCGCGGCCCGAGGACTGGATCATGGCCGGCAACCACGACACAAAGCCGATCTGGAGCGTGGTGCGCGACTGGGCCGTTTCGGACAAGCGCGAGCGCTGGGCCGCCCACCTGGCGGCCCGCCTGGGCACGGACCGCCGCGAACTGCTCGCGCAGCCCGGCGCGCTTGTGCATGCGCTCTTCGCCGAGATGTTCGCCAGCGCAGCCGAGAACGTCAGCGTGTTCTTCACCGATCTGTTCGGCTTCGAACAGTCCTACAACGTCCCCGGCACCGTCAGCGAGGACAACTGGTCGCTGCGCCTGGGCCCGGACTTCGAGCGCGACTACGCCGAGAAGGTCACCCGCGGCCAGGCGCTGAACCTGCCGCGCGCGCTGGCCCTGGCCTTCGGCGGCCGCGGCCCCGACTTCCGCCGGGCGCACGCGGAGCTGGTCGCCGAGCTGGAGCGCCTGGCGACGGAGGGCAAGCGTTGACGGCCGCACGACCTGCACGCCAGAACGTCTTCACCGTTTTCGCCTTCGGGGGTCTAGAGCGCCGAACGGTTTGAGGGACCGAGTGGAATCGCGAGGTTGCGAGCGGCCCGTCGAGCGTTGGCGTCCACCCCGTCGGCGCAGTACAATTTGATGGACATGATCTCCGAACGCCTTGCCACGATCGAAGCTACGCTCCGGGACAGCGCCAACATTCCAGAGGCCACCCGGCGGGAATTGCTCGACCTCGTGGCTGGGCTGAAGACTGAGGTGGTGCCGCTCGTGGACACGCACGGTGCGACGGCGCATGAAATTGCGGGCAGCGTGGAAGCCGCGGTACAGGCGTCGGTGCGGCGGGAGAAACATCCTGAGAAAGCGGCACAAGCCGTGGAAGGGCTGGCGGCTTCGGTGCGCGAATTCGAGGCTACCCATCCGAAGCTGGTGGAAATCGTGGACCGGCTGGCGCTCACCCTTTCGAACATGGGGATCTGAGGGCATCCTGGCCGCGATCTGCGGCTGCGCGACTGCGAACAGAACGCCGACGCCAGGGCTCTGCTCGGAAATGCCTCCCTCCTCAGGCCGGATGACAGCTTGGCGAGGGCCTGGTGCAGCCTACTTCTTCTCGGGCTTCGGTCCCTTGCCGGGCCCACCAGGTCCACCTGGGCCATCCGGGCCCTTGCCCGGACCAGCGCCGTGCATGCAGGGGCATTCGCTGCCGTGCATGCAGGCGCATTCACCGCCGTGCATGCCAGGCATACCCGGCCCGTGCATGCCAGGCATGCCGGGGCCCGCATCGTGGTCCTCGGCCCACTTGGCCCGCTGCTCTGGCGTCAGCAGTGCGTGGATTTGCAGCTTGGTGTCGATGTGAATGCCCCATAGCTTGGACTGGATGGCACTCATCTCGGCGTGCTTGCGCTCGATGGCCGCTCTGTCGGGCTTGTCGACTGCCCAGAGAGGCTGCATCTCCTTCATCTTGGCGGCCATCTCCTTGTGCAGGGGCCCGGCCTGCTTGGCCGCGGCCTCGTGGATCTTGTCCATCTTCTGCTTCTGCTCGGACGTGAGGTTGAGATCTGCGGGCGGTCCCATGGGCTTGCCTGCCTTGGGCCCCTCGCCTTTGGCCTTGGGGCCGCGCTCGCCTGCCTGGGCGTTCCCTGCAAAGCCGGCCAGAAGTAGGGCTGCGACTCCGACGATTCTGAGGACTGTGTTCATGGGGTTCCTCCCTGAGTTGTGGCCTGGTTCTGGCACATGCGGCGGGTTTTTGCGAGCGGTTCCCTGAGGCCCTTGGCATCGAGGAAGTCCTCACCCCACCGCAATCACCCTGGCAGAATCCATTTGCTGAACAGCGCGCATCCAGCGTCACCATCACGTCAGTGCTCGCAGACGGAATTCTGGCATTGCCGGTCTTCGCCCTGAGTCGCCAATTCCCCCTATACTCCCGGCCGCATGGCGATCCTGGCCACCGCCCGCAATCTCGTAAAATCCTTCTCGGCGCGTCCTCTGTTCGAGGGCGTCTGCTTCACCTTGGCCGAGGGCGAGCGCGTGGGGCTTATCGGCCCGAACGGCGCGGGCAAGACCACCTTGCTACGCATCCTGGCCGGGACGGACGCGCCAGAGCAGGGCGAGCTGGTGCTGCGCCGGGGGCTGAGCGTGGGCCACGTGGCCCAGGTGCCCGAGTTTCGTCCCGGGCAGAGTGTGCGCCAGGCGGTGCTCGAGCCGGCGGTCGGCCTCGTCGATGCTGAGCATCGGTGGCAAACCGAGGCCCGCGCGGACGAGTTGATCGCCCGCCTGGAGCTGTCCGGGCCGCAGGCCGGGGCGGAGGCGCCGGTCGACCGTCTGTCCGGCGGCTGGCGCAAGCGCGTGGCCCTGGCGCGCGAGCTTCTGCGCGAGCCGGAGCTCTTGCTGCTCGACGAGCCCACCAACCACCTCGACGTCGAAAGCATCCTGTGGCTCGAGGACTTCCTCGCCCACGCGGCTTTCGCGACCGTCACCGTGACTCACGATCGGCTTTTCCTCCAGCGTGTTTCGAACCGCATCCTGGAGCTGGACCGACGCAACGCAGGCGGGCTGCTGTCGGTTGACGGCGACTACGCCACCTTCCTCGAACGCAAAGAGGCATTGATGTTTGCGCAAGAGCGACAGGAGGCTTCGCTGCGCAACACGCTCCGCCGGGAAACCGAGTGGCTGCGGCGAGGCGCCCCGGCGCGCTCGACCAAGCAGCAGGCGCGCATCCGGCGAGCCGTGGCCCTGGCCGGTGCGGTAGACGAGCTTGCGGCGCGCAACCCGGTCGGCACCGCGGCCCTGGAATTTGGCGGCGTGGGGCGACAGCCGAAACGGCTGATCGAGGCCAAGGGGATTGCCAAGGCCTACGGTGGCACGACGATCTTTCGCGGCATCGACCTCTTTCTCGGCCCGGGCAGCCGCGTGGGCCTGATTGGCAAGAATGGCTGTGGCAAGTCCACCCTGCTGCGCGTGCTCGTCGGGCAAGAGCCCCCGGACGCGGGCCGGCTGATTCGCGCGGATAATCTGCAGGTGGCGTACTTCGAGCAACACCGCGAGAGCCTGGATCCAGCGGTGACGGTCATCGACACCCTGTGCCCCGGCGGCGACCAGGTCGATTTCCGCGGCACCTGGGTTCACGTCAACGGCTACCTGGCGCGGTTTCTGTTTCGCCCCGAGCAGGGCAAGCTCTGCGTGGGCCAGCTCTCCGGCGGCGAGCAGAGCCGGCTGGCGCTCGCCCGCCTGATGTTGCGCCCCGCGAACGTCCTGGTCCTCGACGAGCCGACCAACGATCTGGATCTGGCCACGCTCGACGTGCTGGAAGAGACGCTCACCAACTTCGACGGCGCCGTGTTGCTGGTCAGCCACGACCGCTACTTTCTAGATCGCGCCACCACCTCGCTCGTGGCTTTCTCGGAGCTCCCGGGCGGCCAGGTCACCCATCTCGTGGGCCTGGCGCAGTGGGAGGCGTGGTACGCGGCCGAGCGCGAGGATTTGGCGGCCGCGGCCACGCGCGACAAGCCCGCAGCCGCGCCTGAGCCGTCGAGCGAGCCCCGGCGGAAATTGAGCTACCAGGACCAGCGCGAATTCGACACCATCGAGACCCGCATCGCAGCGGCCGAGGCGCGCCTGGCCGCGCTGGAATCCGAGCAGGCGCGTCCCGAGTTGGTGAGCAACGCCAATCGCCTGATGGAACTGATCGAGCAAAGCGATGCCGCTCGCGCCGAGATCGACGTGCTCTACGCGCGCTGGTCAGAGCTGGAGGCGATGCTGGCCGGGAGCTGAAGGCGGGCTCGCTCGCGGCGTCCGACATCGACGCCACGACCGGCGCGGCCACTGCAGGCGCCGACATTCCCGTCGCGAGCACCCAGATCGCCTACGCGCGCACCCTGGGCGTGGCCCTGGGCCTGCCCGCCGATCTCGTGAGCGCGGATCGCAACGCCAGCGCCGTCGGCAAGGTGGTGAAAGCCGCGCTCAACGGGGTGGGCTAGCCGAATGGGTGTACCATCGCACGCGCGATGTTCACTCGCCTGGCCGGGGTCGGGATCGTTCTCGGACTTGCAACCGCAGCCCACGCGGCCGCGCTGCAGGTGTCGGCCGAACCTCCGCTGTCCGCCGAGCGTCTGAGCGACGCGCTTCGCAGCTATCTCGACGGCGCCGAGCTCACGGTCACACCGATCGCCGGAGCTTCCGATCACCGCGATGACCTGCGATTGCCCCCCGGCACCGTGGGCATCACCCTGCGCGGCAACCGCGGCTCGGGGGAAGACGCGGAGCTGGTGCTGGCCGACGGCGAAGAGACCGTCTTCGCTCGCCTGCCCGGCGCGCTTCGCACCGAGGATCTCTACCGTACGGCGGCGCTGAAGGTGCAGGCGCTGCTGCAAAGGCGTGCGGCGGCCGGCGTGGTCACGCGGCCGGCCGAGGACGTGAGTGAACGCCTCCCGCCATCCCCAGCTGCCGCGCGCGATTGGCTCTGGCTCGACGCGGGGCTCGCCTTCATGCTGCCCTCGGAGGGGCTCGCGCGTGAGGGTCTGCGCCTGGGCACCGGGCTGCGCTTCGCCCGGCGCTGGCGCCTGGGGCTCGGCGCCTATCTCGAGCCACCCCAATCGACCAGCTCGCAGGGCATCAACGTGTCCGCCTGGGAGATCCCATCCTGGCTCTCGCTCGGCTTCGCCTGGCACCAAGGCAAGTGGCAGGGTTGGCTGGACGCCGTCGGCCACGCGGCCGTACGCAGGGTCTCGGCCGAAGCATCGGGGATCGTTTCCCGTTCCGACACCTCGCTGTCGCCACGGGCCGGCGGCGCGCTGGGTCTTGCCCTTGCGCTCGCACCAGGGCTGCGTGCCGAAGCGAGGGTATCCCTCCTGGCCGCGCTCGCCGACACGCGCTACCGCGTCGACGGCCAGGTGGTTTGGCCCGCCGCGCGGACCTTGCTGCTGCTCGAACTGGGGCTCGAGTACGGGGTGCGCTAGTGCGGAATGCCTCGGGTTTCCTCGCCGGCGACCTAACCTTTGGGCTCCGCCTCGGCACACTACTTAGTGTGGAACCCGAGCTCGACAGCCTCGGCGCCGGTGGCGACGACCGCCAGGTTGCGGACTACGTGCGCCGCGCGCAGACCGGGGATCCCGAGGGCTGGAAGCAGCTCTTCCGCCTGCACGTCCGGCGCTTGCACCGCCTGGTTCACCGCCTGGCGGGTCCCGGGACCGACGCGGAGGATCTCGTGCAGATCATCTTCGTGCAGGCGTTTCGGGCGCTGCCCGGCTTTCGCGGGGATGCCGCCTTCTTTACCTGGCTTGGCCGTATCGCGGTTCGCATCACCTTGCGCCAGGTACGCCAGGCGCGTTCGCGCCCCTTGCCGCTCGACGAGGCCATGGACGGCGCGGCGGGCAGCTCTGCCGAAGGCGCCACCGACGCGCGCCGCGCGCTCGCCCACTTCGACGCCATCCTGGGCTCGCTCTCCGACAAGCGGCGCACGGCCTTCGTACTGCACGTCCTCGAGGGACACAGTCTCGACGAGGTGGCGGACATGGTCGACGCCCGGATCGGTGCCGTCAAGGTACGGATCCACGACGCGCGCGTGGAGATCGAACGCCAGGCCCGCCGCGACCCCTACCTTGCCCACTACTTGCGATGGGAGCCCACGACATGAATGCGTGTAAGCGGACGCAAGCGCTCTGGTTCGAGAAGGCCGACGACCGGGTCGACGACGCCGTACGCGCCGAGCTGGACGCGCACCTGGCGATCTGCCCGCATTGCCAGCAGTCCTACTCGGCGTGGACCTCCGCGCTGCCCCGGCTGCGCGGCCTAGTGCCCGAGCCGCCCTCGGCGGTCAGCCTGCGGCGCATGGAGAACGATGTGTTGCACCACCTGCATGGCACGGCCGCGCCGCGCGCGCGCCGGAGCCTGTGGCTCGCGTTGGCCGCGGGTCTGGTCCTGGCCGCGGGCTTGGGCGTGGCTTCCCTGCGCGCCAAAGCCCCCCAACCGTTCGCGCGCATCCAGACGATATGGGGCCGCGTGACCCTTTCGGGCGTGGCCATGACCCGAGGCGCGGCCATGGGGCCGGGGGGCGTGCTCGAGATTGCCACCGAGGGCGAGGCCGCCTTCCTGGTCGGCCGCGCCGCGGAGGTACGGCTCTTCGGCCCCGGGCGGGTCTCCTTCGACGGCACCACGCAGGGCCCGCGCCTCCGGCTCGACGGTGGTCGGCTCGCCGTGCAGATCGCGCACCGCCAGGCCGACGAGAGCTTCGCCGTCACCACCGCGCACGGTCGCGTCGAGGTGCGCGGCACGCGCTTCGTCGTCGGCTACAACGCCGAGGGATCGTACGTCCACGTCGACGAGGGCGAGATTGCGGCTTTCCGCGAGGGCGCGCCCGCGCCCTTCGCGGTCAAGGCAGGGGACACCTTCTCGTTCAGGGCGGAGGCCGCAGCCGAACCGCCCCCTGCGCCGGTCGAGGCGTCACCGCCTACCGTCGAGCCGCGCTCGTGCCCGAAATCAAACTGCGCCGAGGCCGGGGCGCGTGCGCGCAAGGCCATGCGCGCCGGCAGCCCCGCCCGCGCGGTCGAGGTCGTCGACGAGGCGCTGGTCATGGCCGTGGACTGCTCGCCGGGACCGCGCTGTCTGGACGAGCTTGGTTACCTGCGCGCCGAGGCGCTCCGCCAGGCCGGCCGCCTCGAGGCCGCGGTCACGGCCTACCGGG
>JADGRD010000735.1 GCA_017881285.1 Pseudomonadota bacterium
CGTCGAGCTCACGGCGTGCGATCTGGCGCATGTGCACTTCGTCGGGGCCGTCGACCAAGTGGAGGGTGCGGGCGTGCGCGTACATCTGCGCCAGCGGCCAGTCGTCGGTCACGCCGGCGCCGCCGAACAGCTGGATCGCGCGGTCGATCACGGTCGTCGCGACCCGTGCCGCCACAACCTTGATCGCGGAGATCTCGAAACGCGCGCCCTTGTTGCCGACGGTGTCCATCAGCCAGGCGGCCTTCATCGTGAGCAGTCGGGCCTGCTCGATCTCGATGCGCGACTCTGCGATGCGATCCTGCACGACGCCTTCGACCTACCGGCGACGGCCGCGGAGGACAGCGCGGATCAGGGGATCCCGACACTTGGCCTCTCACCCGGCGAGCCGCAAGTGCGTAGCGCGACCTCTGCGATTCCATTCGGCGCCCGTCCGGCAGAGTCCAAGGAGCTCGTGCTCGATTTCCACGGCTACCTGCTTCTGCCCGCCTATCTCGGCGTGCACGAACGCGAGAATCCCACAGCCGGCCAGAGCAGTACGGTTCTGCACTCGCCGCCGCTCGTGGCCCAAGATCTGCGAAGCTTCGACTACACGGCTGTCGTGCCGGCGCCCTGGCTGCAGCTCAATTTCCTTTATGGCAACTCAACGCTGTACGCCACGGCGGTCCTTGCGGGCACGACCGCGATGGATGCGGCCGGCTACTACAACCCGGTCGACCAGTTCGGCGTAAACGATGCGTTCGTCACGGCAAACCTAACCAAGACGTTCGGCTTTCCTTTCCAGCTCAATGTCGGCGCCTTCACCGGCCGATATGGCGCCATGGGTGCGTATGACGCCGGCCGCTACGGCACGCCGCTCATCGCGCGCACGAACACTGTCGGCGAAACCATCACCACGGGCATCAAGCTCGGCGAGCTCTCTCTCGTGCTGGAGCAGGGGCTTGGTGGTCAGTTCGGTCGGCCCCCGCCCGACATCGTTCCGCAAGGCTGGAACGACTACGCGAACGGGAAAGTGGGCTCGACCTTTGTCAACCATGCGCATCTTGGCATTGCCTACCGTGGACTTGTGCGACTTGGCCTCCACTACCTGACCGCATGGACGCAGGACGATGTCAGCAACGGAGGCCAACTCCCAGATGGACGTATCACGGTGCTCGGCGCCGACCTCAACGTCACCGCCGGACGCGCTGGTCACTTGTACCTCGGTGGGGCGCGGACCCAAGCCACCAACGCGGATACGGTTTCCGGTGCCATCGAAATCCTGAACGCGCGTGGTGGGCCCGAGCTGGTCTCGCAGTACCTCGGCCCGGCCAGCCATGGCAACGGCTCGTTGTCCACCTTCGGCGCGCAGTACGATCTCAGCGTTGCAAGGATGCTGTACGGTGACCGGTACACGGGCGTGAGCCCGGATATCTTGCTCAGCCTTTTCGGTGTCGGAACCTACGTCGGAAGCCGCGACCCAGCCTATGACGGCGTGTTCAAGGTGAAGGGTGGCGGCGAGGTCACCTATCTGCCTCTCTCCTGGTTCGGCATCTCCGAGCGGCTCGATCACGTGCGCCGCCACGGCAGCGATTCGAAGCAGGCCTTCACCATTTCGTCGTCACGCCTCCTCTTCCACCCGGGCTGGAAGAGCCGTGGCGAGCTCGCGCTGCAGTATTCTCACTTCGTGTACGGAAGTTCTGTGCAGGTTCTATCGGGATACGATCCGGCGACAGCTCACCTTGTGAACCCCGACCGTGACGTCTTCTCTTTGACCGCCACCTACTGGTGGTAGGCTTCGTCGCATGACGCTCAGGCGTACATTGGCAGTCCGGTTGACGCGCGCGGTTGGCGCGGCCGCCGCGGGCACGCTGCTCTTTGGTCTTGGCGGAGTGTTGGTGTGCAGCCCCTACGCGACGTTGAAAGTGGTTCCCATCGACTGCACCGCCGATGATGGCTACGATTTCCTGTCTTTGAGCAATACGAATGATGCAGTCGGCGGCTCCAACTGGTGGGGCTCGGGCGATACCCCGCCTCCTGATGGCGGCACTTCCCATGCAATCTCAACGGTTGAGCAGATCCCTGATGGAGGTCGCTGCAAAGAAAGCCAGCTGGCCGACGTGCTGCACTCCTCCCACTACAACGATTGGGGCTCGCTCTTCGGGTACAACAGTTTCAACGCGACGGGCGCGGAAAACTACGAGGGGCTCTCGTTTTGGGCGCGCGCTCCTGGCAACACGACCAAGGGCTTCACGATCTTGCTCGATGACGCCAACACGGCAGCCCCTGATCCCAATAATCCCAGTGTTGTCAGCTACTGCATACCGGTCGATCCGGACGCAGGAACTCAGGGGCAGGGCGGCGGGAATATCTATGATCCGAGCACGGGGACAATCATTTCGGGGAGCACCAGTGCTGCGCCGCTGCCCAACCAGTGCGGAAACGACTATTCCACCACGATGCAAGTGACCAGCGAGTGGCGCTTCTACACCATCCCGTTCGGCGAGTTCCAGCAAGCCAACAAGCCGAATCGAGTCCCCAACGCCGAGCTGATCGATGCCGGGAACGTGGCCGGAACTGGGCTCCTGACTTCCAAGCTCCGGCTTCTTCTTCTTCGCGTGCCGGCGGAGGCGGAGATGGAGCTCTGGATTGACAATCTGGCCTTCTACAAGAAGAAGCCCGGTGCGGATGCGGGGACAGGGGCCGATGCGGCGCAGAGGTGAGACGGCAGTGGATCAGCCTATCGGAAGAGGGTTTGCGCACTCGACGGCGTCGAGATTGACCGTTGGG
>JADGRD010000736.1 GCA_017881285.1 Pseudomonadota bacterium
AGGCGGCACGAGCGGCGGCGGCGCCACCGGCGCAGCGGGCGCGGAAACGGGCGGCGCCTGCGGCGGCGCGACGGTCTGGGCTGGCCCCTCGGGCGCGGGCGCCGCGAAACGCTGGCGCAGCCTGACGATGGCGAAGGTGAGCCCGAAGGTGAACAAGGCGACCAGGAGGACCAGCAAGACGTTGCGGCCAGTGGTATCCCGCGGGAGCTCGAGATCTTCGTCGGCGTCGAGATCCATGCGGCTGCGCGACTCGAAGCGGCCGCTGCGCGTCCACCGGCCGAGAAAGCGGGCGAGCCGGCTCTGGCGTGGACGGGCTGGTGCCCGGGTCGGGATGGGGTTGGTGGACTCCTGCTCGGCCATCGGGGCACGCACCGGCGCCGACGGGGTCCAGCGGGCGGGCGCGGGGGGCAACGGCGTTGGTGAACCCGGGGCGCGGGGTGGCACAAAACCCGGCGGGAGTTGCAGGTGGATGTCGTGTCCATACACGGTGCGCGCGGACTGAGGCTTTTCCGCGTCCGGCGGATCGGCGCCTCCCATGAAGCCGAATCTGGTCTTGGAGCCCGCCATATCTGCCCTCCACATTACCAGGCCGCGCGGGCAGCGGCCATGCGGGCGCGTTGGGCGAGGATTGGCGGTTGCGCCGGCGCGCGGGCCGGGCCAATCTCGGGTTGGCTCGCGCCGGGATGTCCGCTGGCGGGCTCGACCCCCTCTCGCATGCGCGTTCTCTTCGTTGTCAACCATCCCCGAAGCCTTCGTGCCACCTACACGACGGCGCATCTCGCTGCCGCAGCCGTGCGGCGCGGACACGAGGTGGCCTTCGTTTCCGTCGACGAGCTCGCCCACGAACGCGAGGTCACCGGGCGGATCGTCAGACCGGCCGCGGGGGCGGAGCACGACACGGCCGCGTTCGTCGCTTCACTGCGCGCTCCGGCGGCGCGAGTCGAGGAAGCCCGGCTGGCGGAATTCGACGTCATTCTCCTGCGCAACAATCCCCACGTCGGTGATGGCCACTCGATTCGCGTGAATCCCGCCATCGAGCTGGGCCGGCGCCTCAAGGAGGCCGGGGTCATGGTGCTCAACGATCCGGATGGGTTGCGGCGAGCCGGCTCGAAGATGTACCTGGCGGGCTTCCCCGCCACGATTCGGCCGCGCACCCTCATCACCTGTTCGCCCAGCCGCGTGCGCGCGTTTCTGCGCGAGCTCGACAGCGCTGCGGTGCTCAAGCCGCTCTACGGGTACGGGGGCCAGAACGTGTTCTTCGTGGGCCGCGGCCAGACCGCCAACCTGGCGCAAATCATCTCCACGGTGCGCGCCAGCGGCTACCTCATCGTACAAGAATACGTCGCGGCGGCCGCGCGCGGGGACAAGCGCGTGCTGCTCTTCGCGGGCGTGCCCCTGGAGGCGGGCGGCCACGTGGCGGTCTACCGGCGCGTGCACGCCGGCGATGACCTGCGCAACAACATGCACGCGGGCGCCTCGCGACGCCGCAGCCGCCTGAACAAGATTGAACGCGAGCTGTGCGAGACCATTCGCCCGCGCCTCGTCGCCGACGGCCTCTACCTGGTCGGCCTCGACATCGCGGGCGGCAAGATTCTCGAAATCAACGTCTTCGCGCCCGGCGGGATGCACAACATGTTCGAGCTCTACGGTGTCGACTTCGCCGGCGCCGCCATCGCCGATCTCGAGCGCCGCTTCAAGCTGCGCGGTGGCTACCACGAACCGGTCGCGCCCCATCTGTTCCTGCGCGGGTAGCTGGGCGGCCCCGGCGGCGACGGCAAGGATGGCATGCAAGGCAACATCTTCAGCGCGCTCATGGCCCTCATGCTGGCCTCGCGCTCGGGCCTGGGGGACGTGGCCGCGCCGCCGGCGCCACCGGCCGGGTAGTCCTGCTCCGGCTGAACGAACGTGCGCCCGGCTCGAAAAGGATGGTCGCGCTGGGGCATCGTCACTCCGCGATGAGCCTTGCCGTCAAGCTGCGGGCGGCCGTCCGCGGTCGATCGGCAGCTCAACGGCTTGTTAGGCACCATGGAGACGGAGCCGCCATAAGCTCGCAATCAAACGGTTTGGCAGGCCAGAGGGCGAACAGATGTGGACTGTCCCCTCACGTCGAAATGATCCGAATGAGCTCGTGCTCGTCTTGGCCGAGCAAGTAGAACGCCGCGAACCTTGCCGGCACGTCCCCCTCGTTGTCAAAGCGAGCGACTCGGACGTCTGCGGGTTCATAGAATGCATCGCCGACCTTGAGATGCCGTACCGTCTCGCCTTCGATTTGATATGCAATCGCTCCTGCCGTAACGACCCCGACGACGGGACACGGATGCAGATGCAGCGGCGCGCTCTGCTTCGGCCCCATAGTGACCTCTTTGATCTCTATTCTAGAAACCACCTTTCCGGAAGCGATGACAGCTTCGAGAAGATCTCTTCTGGTTACCGGTGCAGTCGCGGGCATTGATATCTCCTGGGCATTGCCGGGGCAACAACTAGCAAGGATGGGAAGAGGGATACTTCGAATATGTCCAAATGCGACCTTACTCGTAAATCAGCGGGATGATAGCGCCTAGCGCGCGGTTGTTGTGTGCCTAACGGCTTGGCGTTCAGCGGCGGCGCGCAAGCGCCGTCCGCGGAAGCGCCGTCCGTCCGTCAGCAACGGCTTAGCCTGCGCTTTCGCCCGTCACCGCAAGGCACGGGATTATGATTCGCAGGATTCGCAAAACCTCGATGTAGTTCGGCTCGTTCGTCTTGAACGTCACCTCGACCTTCGAGA